>JALYJV010000169.1 GCA_030775105.1 Pseudomonadota bacterium
AAGTGCAAGCGATCTTTGAACTCGTGGCCGGCGATGCCAAGGCACAGATCACGATCGACCTGCCGGCGCAGGAAGTGCGCTTGCCCGGGGGCAAGGTCTTCAAGTTCCCGATTAATCCGCATCACAAGCACAACCTCGTCAACGGTCTCGACGAGATTGGCCTGACCCTGCAGCAGGCGGATGCGATCAAGGCCTACGAGGCCAGGCGCAGCGTCGAAGCACCTTGGCTTTTCAACTAAACAGAACCGGCACATGAACAAGAAAATCCTGATCCTGCCCGGCGACGGGATTGGCCCCGAGATCATGGCGGAAGCCGTGAAGGTGCTTGAGGCACTCAAGGCCGAAGGCGAGCAGATCGAATGGTCGTTTGGCCATCTGGGCGGCGCGGCGTATGACGCCGAAGGCCATCCATACCCGCCGTCGACACAGAAGGCGGCGCGCGAGGCTGATGCGATCCTGATGGGCGCCGTCGGTGGTCCGAAGTACGACGCGCTGCCGCGTCCGGTGCGTCCTGAGCAGGGCATTCTCGGCATCCGCAAGGATCTCGGCCTGTTCGCCAACCTGCGTCCGGCGCTTGCGTATGAGGAATTGGCGGCGGCTTCGTCGTTCAAGCCGGAAATCATCGCCGGCCTCGACATCCTGATCCTGCGCGAGCTGACCGGTGACATCTATTTCGGCGCGCCGCGTGGCCGTCGCACGACTGCGGACGGGCACCGCGAAGGCTACGACACGATGCATTACAGCGCGCCGGAAGTGGAGCGCATCGCACATGTCGCGTTCCAGGCCGCGCAGAAGCGCAGCAAGCGCCTGTGCTCGGTTGACAAGGAGAACGTGCTCGAAACCTCGCGCCTGTGGCGGGAGGTGGTGATCGAGATCGGCAAGCAGTATCCGGATGTCGAGCTGACGCACATGTATGTCGACAACGCCGCGATGCAGCTGGTCAAGTGGCCGAAGCAGTTCGACGTAATGGTCACCGGCAACATCTTCGGCGACATCCTGTCGGACGAAGCCTCGATGCTCGCGGGTTCGATCGGCATGCTGCCGTCGGCTTCGCTCGACGTGAACAACAAGGGTCTGTACGAGCCCAGCCACGGCAGCGCGCCGGACATCATGGGGCAGAACAAGGCCAATCCGCTGGCGACGATCCTGTCGGTCGGCATGATGTTCCAGTACACGTTCAACCGCAGCGATCTGGCTGAGCGGATCAACGCGGCGGTCAAGCAGGTGCTCAAGGCCGGCCATCGCACCGGCGATATCGCGCAGAAAGGTGAGAAGGTCATCGGCACTCGTGAAATGGGCGACGCTTTCGTCGCCGCGTTCCGCAAGTAATCACGCAATCAGAGAATCAAGATGAAGAAGTTGGGCATGGTGGGTTGGCGCGGCATGGTCGGTTCGGTGCTGATGCAGCGGATGCAGGACGAGCGCGACTTCGACCTCGTCGAGACGCATTTCTTCAGCACCTCCAGTGCCGGCGGGGCAGGGCCGAAGATCGGCGGCAAGGACACGCCGGCGCTCAAGGACGCGAACAGCATCGACGCGCTCCAGGCGATGGACGTGATCATCACCTGCCAGGGCGGTGACTACACCAACGAGATCTTCCCGAAACTGCGCGCGAGCGGCTGGGACGGCTACTGGATCGACGCCGCGTCCGCACTGCGCATGAAGGACGACGCCGTCATCATTCTCGATCCGGTCAATCGCAACATCATCGACGCGGCGCTCGCCAAGGGTGTCAAGAACTACATCGGCGGAAACTGCACGAACTCGATTCTGCTGATGGGCATCAGTGGCCTGTTCCGTGAAGGTCTGGTCGAGTGGGTCAGCTCGATGACCTATCAGGCGGCTTCGGGCGGGGGTGCCAACCACATGCGCGAACTGCTCAAGGGCATGGGCGTGATCAACGCGGCAGTGGCCGATGAGCTGGCGACGCCGTCTTCGGCGATCCTCGACATCGACCGCAAGGTCGCAGCGACAATCCGCCATGACGTGCCGACCGAGTTCTTTGGTGCACCGCTCGCCGGTGGCCTGATCCCTTGGATCGACTCGCAGCTCGACAACGGCCAGTCCAAGGAAGAATGGAAGGGCCAGGCCGAGGTCAACAAGATTCTCGGCAACAACGCGCTGACATCGATCATTCCGGTCGACGGCCTGTGCGTGCGCATCGGCGCGATGCGCTGCCATAGCCTCGCACTGACGATCAAGCTCAAGCGCGACCTGCCGCTCGCCGAGATCGAATCCATCATCCGTTCGAGCAATGAATGGGTGAAGTGGGTGCCGAACGACAAGCCGGTCACGGTCAGGGAGCTGACCCCGGCATCAATCACCGGTGGCCTGCAGATCGGCGTCGGCCGTGTGCGCAAGTTGAACCTTGGACCGGGCTATGTTTCGGCCTTCGTCATCGGCGATCAGCTGCTGTGGGGCGCGGCGGAACCGCTGCGTCGCATGTTGCGCATCTTGCTGGAAGCGCATGGCTGACGCAGCGATTTTGCGCCGCTCGTCACGCTGACATCCCCAAGGCCCGAGCCTTGGGGCCCCTACACGCTACTCACGGCCCTATCGCTTGCGTCGTATGCTCCGCATCGTCCTTGGAAAGGTCTGAGGGCGTTAAACTCCGCGTCCTATTGTTTTTGCGGGTTGCGCCTCAGTGTCGAAACGTCTGGATGTAGCGGTGATTGGGGCAGAAAGCCCGGTGGGCTCCGCGATCATGGAAATGCTTGCAGCGCGCCGCTTTCCGGCGGCCGAGATCAGCGCGCTGTCGCTGGAGCCTGAAGACGATGCCACGACGGAGTTTGCCGGGCGTAGCCTGCTCGTCGAAGATGCCGCGAGTTTCGATTTCAGCCAGGTGCAGCTGGCCTTCCTGTGCGGCGAAGATCCGCAGTTCGCAGGCGTCGCCGAGCGCGCCGCCGATGCCGGCTGTGTGGTCGTCGACGCGAGTGGCATGGCCTGGCAGGACTCGCAGATTCCGCGCGTGATTGCCGAGATCAATCCGCGCGATCTCGCGCGTTTCAACGACCGCGGTATTGTCGGTGCGCCGGATCGCCTGCTCGTCCCGCTGGCGCTGGCTACGCAGCCGCTGCTTGCCCTGGGTACGCTGCGGCGAATTACTGCCACGGCGATGGTGCCGGCATCTGACGGTGGCCGCGCCGCGCTTGAGGATCTCGCGCGCGAGACCACCGCGCTACTCAACGCCCGCCACTATCAGCGCACCCACTTTCCGCAGCAGATCGCATTCAACGTCATCGGCCAGATCGGCCTCGCCGGCGCAGAAGGCCGGACTGAGCGCGAATCGACAATCGTCGCCGACCTGCGCGAGCTGCTGCAGTTGCCGGAGCTGGCCGTCGGCATCCATCTGGTTCAGGCCGCGAGCTTCTATGGCTACGGCATTGCGGTGGAGTTGGCGTTTGATGGGCCGATCGATCTGCTCGCCGCACAGACCGCCTTGCGTGCGGCGTCGGGGCTCGTACTGTTCGACAGCCTGGATCCGGCTGAAATCCCGTCTCCGGTGGCCGACGCGGCTGCCGAGCCGGCGGTGCGGGTTTCACGCATCCGGCCCGGTGCCGGCCCGGAAAGTCTGTCGCTGTGGTTGACCACCGACAACATCCGTCGGGCAGCTGCTCTCAATGCCGTAGTCTGTGCTGAAATTCTGCTTCGTGACTATTTATAATTGTTAGGGTATAAAAGGGGTTATACGCGTTAGTTAACCTGCCGTATGAATACTTGGGGGTGCAGGTTGGATGCCGGAGAGAAGATGAGTCGTACGGTCCAAGGAATGGCCATAGTGTCGATCATCGCGTGGGCGTCAGCGGCAGTCGCGCTGGGCCTGGGAGATATCGATGTTCGTTCACGCCTCAACCAGCCGCTGTCCGCGCGGATCGCGATCAATGCGGCCCCGGATGACGTTGTCAGCGACCTGAAAGTCGCCGTTGCCAGCAATGCCGAATTCGATCGCGCCGGGGTCGAACGGATTCCGTACCTGTCGACGCTGCGTTTCGAAGTCAAGGAAGACGGCGCGCCTTATATCCAGGTCAGCAGTGACCAACCTGCGCGTGAACCCTTCGTCCTGCTCCTGCTGGATGTCCGTGATCGCGGCAACAAGATCATCCGTGAATACTCCATGTTCCTGGACCCGGCCGAGTATGTTCCGCCCGAGTCTGCCGATTCCGACTTTTACGAAACCGTCAGCGAAACCAGTCAGGCCGTTGCTGTGGCCCCGGCTGATCCGCCGGCAGTTGAACCGATCTATTCAGAGCCGACTCGCAGCGAACCAGCGGCGTCACGTCCGGTAGAGCCGGTCGCCGCCAGCGAGCCCGAGGCGCCTGTCTACGACGCACCGACCGCGAAGGAAAGCGAAGCCACGTACACGCCGGAAGCTTCGGGTACCGCCCTTGCGGCGGCTGGCAGCTATGGTCCGATCAGCGCCGGTGAAACCCTCTGGAGCATTGCGACCCGTGCGCGCCCGCAGGGCGCCAGCATGGATCAGGTGCTGCTGGCGATATATACCGGCAATCCGGCTGCGTTCGATGGCGGCATCAACGGCCTGCGCAAGGGGGTCGTTTTGCAGCTGCCCGATGCTGACGCGGTGATGGCCGTATCGCCGGCAGCTGCCAAGGAAGAAGTGCGTCGTCTGCGTGGATTACGGTCGGCGGCCAAGCAGCGCGCCAGCGCGGAAGCGGCGGTGGAAACTGCCGCAATCGTGCCGACCGAAATTCAGGCGACACCAGCACCGACAGCCAGGCCCACTGCAATCCCTACTGCGGAACCGACTCCGATTCCGACGGCTGTGCCGACGGTCGAACCGACTGCGCTGCCGACCGCCGAAGCCACCACCGAAGCCAGTCCGGATGCGGTGCTTGAAGCCCCCGCCATCGCATCCGATACCGCAACTGCGGACCTGAGTCAGACCGCAGATCCATCGTCGACCGAGAATACGCAAGCTCTGACGACTGCCGAGGGCGCGGCGCAGGAGACCAGTGAGGCGGCACCCACACCAGTGGCGACGGCAGCCACTCAAGACATTGTCGTCGACAGTGTCAAAAAGAAGCGACCAAAGAAAGAATCCGGACTGTTTGAAACCCTCCTGCTACCTCTGATAGCGGGTTTGGTCGTTTTGGTGGGTGCAATCTTGCTGTGGCTGCGCTTCCGTTCGAAGCGCAATGCTGACGGTGATTTCTCGGCGCTGGGCAATGGTGCCATCGCACGCCCCGCAGCAACGCCCAAGCCCAGTGAGCCGGTGGTCAAGCCGAGCAATTCACGCCAGAAGCTTGAGGAGCTGGACCGAGATCTGGATCGCGACGTCGGGCGTGCCAAGGAGGCAAAGACTCAGCAGTTCGCGCCGCCACCTAAGCCGGATATGCCGACGCAGCGGATGCCTGCGCTGGACGTCGAGACGCAGCAGATTCAGCCGCAGGAAATCCAGCTTGCGAACCTGCCGCTTGAGCAGACTGCGCATCCGATGGGCGACATCACTCTGTCGGATGGAGGCAAGCCGCAGAACCTGGACTTCGATCTGACTGGGCAATTCGAATCCCAGACGATGCAGATCAATCTCGACACCAACGATCCGTTGTCGGAGGCCGATTTCCATCTGGCCTATGGCTTGTTCGACGAAGCTGCGCTGCTGCTCAAGCAGGCGATCAGCAAGGAACCCGCCCGTGCCGATTTGCAGATCAAACTGGCCGAAACCTATTTTGCCGCAGGCAAGGCCAGCGAATTCGAGGCCGCCGCCGGCGCGCTGCGACCGTTGGTCAGCGACATCGAATGGCAGAAGATCGCCATCATGGGTCAGCAGTTGGCGCCGTCATCGGGCCTGTTCGCGGCGACTCAGGGCGGTTCAGCGGTTGAAAACGACGCTGTGGATCTCGATCTCGGCGCCACCGCCGACGTGGGTGTCAAGGCAGGGGATACCGGCAATCTCGCTTTCTCGCTCGACAGCTTCGACGAGCCCGCGCCTCAGCCAGCTGCTCCCAAGACCAAGACAGTCGCTGAGCCGGAAGCGCGCGACACCGAAGGCTCGATCGAGTTTGATCTGGGTGAGTTTGATCTCGCTGCCCCAGCGCCGTCCTCGCCGCCCCCTGCGTCAAATTCAAAATTGGAAGCATCGTCGGCAGATGACGCCGCCTTCCTCGACTTCGATCTGGAAGTCGGCGAGCCTGCCAAGGCTGCGATCGAGGCGCTCGACTTTGAAGCAGCCAAGGGCAATGTCGACGCCGGTATCTCCTTCGATCTGACCACTTCCGAAGTTCCGACGCTGAAAGGCATGAAGGGCAAGGCCCTGCCGGATATCGCGAGTTTTGGATCGACCATGAGCACCGCCACGGCCGAAACGCATTTCGGCGACGGCGACGTCGGCCTGGACAATGTCGATCTCGGCGATCTGGACGGTGGTTTCGCCGTCTCCGGTGCCGACGATGCTGCGACCAAGCTCGACCTGGCGCGAGCCTATGTCGACATGGGTGACAACGAGATGGCACGGTCGCTGTTGGGCGAGGTGATGCAGCAGGGCAACGATGCGCAGAAGCAGGACGCCGCCACGCTGCTGCAGATGCTTGGATAGACCAACCTTTGCGCTGAACCCGGCGATCCGCCTGCTGTTGCTGTTGGCGCTAGCCACCGCCTTGCCGATGATGAGCCTGCCAGCACTGACCGTGCTGGCAGTGCTGTTTCTGGGGCTCTACCGTTGGCACGCTGCGGGCGCGCTGCGCCACCTTGCGCAGGGGCTGGTGCGTCTGCGCTGGCTGCTGATCGCGATTTTCGTGCTCTATGGCGCGTTTACGCCCGGTACGCCACTGCTGGCGCAACTGCCCGGCCTGAGCAGCGAAGGGCTAAGTGAGGGCGCGCGCCGGGCACTGGTCATCATCAACCTGCTGACTCTTGTCTATCTGCTGCTTGCCGTGACGCCTGTTGCTGAACTGGTGCCTGCCATCGAACTTCTGCTGCGCCCGCTGCGCCCGCTCGGCGTCGATACCCAGCGCATCGGTCTGCGTCTGGCGCTGTCGCTCGACACCGTCCAGCAATTGCGTGCGCAGATTGGTCGCGAGAGTCCCGGCGCGAGCCTGCTGGATCGCGCCGCGGCAGTGATTGTCGACATCGAGAACACGGCTGCCACGCCCGCGCAGCCCATGAGCCTGCCAGCCGATGCGCTGCCGCGCTGGTGGGAGTGGACCTTGCCGCTGACCGTGCTGGTAGTGCTGCACGGCTGGACGCCATGACAAATTCGTCTGAAACGAGTTTGGACAGCCGCAAGGCTGGTCCCGCAGGGGCAGACTCGATGGATGGAGTCCGTAGTCGTTACGCTGCGGGTATCGAGTACGCAGGCACTGCGTTTTCCGGATGGCAGGCGCTGGAAGGCCGGCGCACGGTGCAGGATGTGCTGGAGCGGGCGCTGAGCCGCATTTCGGCGCAGCAGGTCAAAACCATCACTGCGGGTCGCACCGATACCGGCGTGCATGCCCTGCAGCAGGTCGTCCATTTCGAGGTGGAGGCCCGGCGCAGCGAGCATGCCTGGCTGCTCGGCACCAACAGCATGCTGCCGGACGATGTTGCGATGCGCTGGATCACCCCGGTGTCCGACCGGTTCCACGCCCGCTACGGCGCGCTGCGCCGGCGCTACCGTTACGTGCTGCACAACCATCGTGTACGCAGCGCCTTGATGCGCCATCGCGCCGGATGGTGGCCGCAAGCCCTGGACGCCGACGCCATGCACCGCGCCGCGCAGGCACTGGTCGGCAAGCATGACTTCTCGGCCCTGCGCGGTTCGCAGTGCCAGTCACCGACCGCGGTGCGCACGATCGAATCGATCAGCGTGCGCCGCAGCGGCGACATGCTCAGCTTCGATGTCTGTGGCAACGCCTTCCTGCACCACATGGTGCGCAACATCGTTGGCACCCTGCTGCTGGTCGGATTGGGCAGGGAAAGTGTCGAATGGGTCGGCGAAGTGCTGGCCAGTCTCGACCGCACACGGGCCGGGATGACCGCTCCGGCCGAAGGCCTGTATTTCGTGGGCCCGGAATATCCGGCAGAATTCGCCCTCCCGGCGCCACCTCCGCTGATTTTTCCGCCCGTTTAGGCCTCCATCGCAGCCCGTGTCACGTACCCGTATCAAGTTCTGCGGGATCTGCCGCAAGGCGGACGCGCAAGCGGCTGTCGCGCTGGGCGTTGATGCAGTGGGCTTCGTGCTGGTGCCGCAGAGCAAACGCGTCGTTGACGTCAAGCGCGCTGCCGCGATCCGTGCGGAGTTGCCACCGTTTGTCGATGCCGTCGCGCTGTTCATGAACGCCACGGAAGCCGAAGTGCGAGAGGCAATCGCCGCTATCAGGCCTGATCTGCTGCAGTTCCACGGTGCGGAATCGCCGGAGTTCTGCGCCAGCTTCGGTGTGCCGTACCTCAAGGCCATCGCGATGAAAGGCGCCGTGAATCTGAGCAGGGAATCGCGTCGCTACAAGCGCGCCCGCGGCCTGCTGCTCGACGGCAATGCGCCGGGCGAGCTGGGCGGGCAGGGCGAAACCTTCGACTGGTCGCAGGTGCAGGCGGTGAAGCAGCCGCTGGTTCTGGCCGGTGGTTTGAATCCGGCCAATGTCGCGCGTGCGGTGCGTCTGTTGCGGCCGTACGCGGTCGACGTGTCCAGCGGGATCGAGACCCGACCGGGGATCAAGGATCCTGAGAAGATGAAAGCCTTCGTGCAGGCGGTACGCCGCGCGGACGGTCGCAGCACATGATCGTTTTTGTTGCCTGTGCAGACCGCTGCACTGTTTGAGTTCCCGAGTAGAGCCCGTCATGAGTGATACCCCCACACAAGCCCGCGGCCATTTCGGCCCCTACGGTGGACAGTTCGTCGCCGAGACGTTGATGGAGCCGCTGCGCCAGCTCGAAGCCGCGTATGACAGTCGTCGGAAAGATCCGGAATTCCAGCGCGAGCTGGACCACGATCTTAAGCACTACGTGGGTCGGCCTTCGCCGCTATATCACGCCCAGCGTCTGAGCAAGCTGTGGGGCGGGGCGCAGATCTGGCTCAAGCGCGAAGACCTCAATCACACCGGTTCGCACAAGATCAACAACACCATCGGACAGGCGCTGCTTGCCAAGCATCTCGGCAAGACCCGCATCATTGCCGAGACCGGTGCCGGCCAGCACGGTGTGGCCTCGGCGACGATCGCCGCGCGCCTCGGACTCAAGTGCGTCGTCTACATGGGCATCGAAGACGTTGAACGCCAGTCGCCGAATGTATTCCGCATGAAGCTGCTCGGCGCCGAGGTCGTTCCGGTCAAGAGCGGCACGCGCACGCTGAAGGACGCGATGAACGAAGCCCTGCGCGACTGGGTCACGAACGTCGACGATACCTTCTACGTCATCGGCACCGTCGCTGGCCCGCATCCCTATCCGACGCTGGTGCGTGACTTCCAGGCCATCATCGGCCGCGAAGTGATGACGCAGAGCGTCGAACAGTTCGGCCGTCATCCGGATGCGCTGGTCGCCTGCGTCGGCGGCGGCTCGAATGCGATCGGCCTGTTCCATCCGTTCATCGAGCACAAGAGCGTGGCGATGTACGGCGTCGAAGCCGGCGGCCGCGGCATCGACACGCCGGATCATGCCGCGCCGCTGTCGGCCGGCCAGCCTGGCGTGCTGCACGGCAACCGTACCTACATCATGGCCGACGCGAACGGCCAGATTCAGCCGACGCATTCAATCTCGGCCGGCCTCGATTACCCGGGCGTCGGTCCCGAACATTCCTGGCTCAAGGACAGCGGTCGCGTGAGCTACGTATCGGCAACCGACGATGAAGCGCTGGCGTCCTTTCACGAGCTGACCCGCATCGAAGGCATCATTCCGGCACTGGAATCGGCACATGCGTTTGCCTACGCGAAGAAGCTCGCCGCGACGCTGCGCAGCGACCAGCACATCGTCGTCAATCTGTCCGGCCGTGGCGACAAGGACATCTTCACGATCGCCAAGCTCGAAGGCATCAACCTGACCTGAACATGTCACGTCTCCAGACCACTCTTGCTGCACTCAAGACCAGCGGCCGCAAGGCGCTGATCCCGTACATCACGGCCGGCGATCCAGTGCCGGGCATCACCGTCGAGCTGATGCACGCGCTGGTGCGCGGCGGTGCCGATGTCATCGAACTCGGCGTGCCGTTTTCCGATCCGATGGCCGACGGCCCGACGATCCAGCTCGCCTGCGAACGCGCGCTGCGCCATGGCACCGGGATCATGGACATCCTCGACATGGTTGCGGTGTTCCGCAAATCCGATGCGAAGACACCGGTCGTGCTGATGGGTTATCTGAATCCGATCGAAATGCGCGGCGTCAGCGTCTTTGCACAGCGCGCCCAGGCGGTCGGCGTTGATGGCGTGCTGATTGTCGATCTGGCGGTTGAGGAATCGGCTGGCTATCTGCCGGCGCTGAAGGCGGCGGGGTTGGACTGCATCTTCCTGCTTGCGCCGACCAGCCCGGACGCGCGGATCAAGGCGATTGCCGAAGTGGGCAGCGGTTACCTGTACTACGTCTCGCTCAAGGGTGTGACCGGCGCGGCGAGCATGGACATGGCCAGCGTCACAGCCAAGCTCGCGGCGATCCGCAAGCACACCACGCTGCCGCTGGCCGTCGGTTTCGGTATCCGCGATGCGGCGACGGCGAAAGCCGTCGGCGCGATTGCCGATGGCGTCATCGTCGGCAGTGCGCTGGTGGCCGAGGTCGAGCGCCTGCAGGACAGCCCGGAGGCACTGCCGGCAGTGCTTGAAGGCAAGCTTCGGGAACTGCGCGTCGCGCTGGACAGCCTTTCGGCCTGATTCTTGCCCTTTCATGCAGGGTAGCGGCGCCTGAACGCGCCACACGCTACCATTGGGAATAACCGACGCCGGTAGTCATGGAAGAATCAATGAGTTGGCTCGATAAAATCGCCGGTTCCAAGCTGTTGTCCGGGGGCGTGCGCAAGCGCAACGTCCCGGAAGGGCTCTGGACCAAGTGCGACAGCTGCCAATCGGTGCTGTATCGCGCCGAGCTGGAACGCATGCTGGAGGTTTGCCCGAAGTGCAGCGCCCATCGGGCGATCACCGCGCGTCATCGCCTGGAGCATTTCCTCGATCCGGAACCGCGCGTTGAACTCGGCATGGAGGTCGGCCCCAAGGATCCGCTGAAGTTCAAGGACAGCCGCAAGTACGGTGACCGCATCAAGGAGGCCCAGGCCGATACCGGTGAGAAGGACGCGCTGCTGGTGATGCGCGGTCAGCTCAACGGCATGCCGCTGGTGGCTGCGGCCTTCGAGTTCGGCTTCATGGGCGGCTCGATGGGCAGCGTTGTCGGTGAGAAATTCGTGCGTGGCGTCAACGCGGCACTGGAATACGGCACGCCGTTCGTGTGCTTCCACGCCTCCGGCGGTGCACGCATGCAGGAGTCGCTGTTCTCGCTGATGCAGATGGCGAAGACTTCGGCTGCCCTGGCGCGGCTGGCCGAACGCGGCTTGCCATACATCTCGGTGCTGACCCACCCGACGATGGGCGGCGTGTCGGCGAGCTTCGCGATGCTCGGTGACGTCCAGATTGCCGAACCCAAGGCGCTGATCGGCTTTGCCGGTCCGCGCGTGATCGAACAGACCGTGCGCCAGAAACTGCCGGAAGGCTTCCAGCGCGCCGAGTTCCTGCTGGAAAAAGGCGCGATCGATCAGATCGTCGATCGTCGCGAAATGCGCGATCGCCTGTATCGCATTCTCGCGATGCTGACGCATTTCTCTCCGACGGTCGTGACTGCGGCAGAATCCTGAACTACGTGAAGCTTGCAGCGGAGCCGGCATTGGAATCGCGCAGCCTCGCAGACTGGCTGAGCTGGCAAGAAAAACTCCATCCGCGTGACATCGCACTCGGCCTCGACCGCGTGGGGACAGTCGCACGCCGCCTCGGGCTGACCGAATCGCCGCCGCCGACGCTGACGATTGCCGGCACCAACGGCAAGGGCTCAAGCGCGCATCTCGCGGCGCTGATCTACGAGCAGGCCGGATATCGCACCGGCCTGTACACCTCGCCGCATCTGCTGCACTACAACGAGCGCGTGCGGATCAATGGTGAGCCCGCCGACGATGCCGATCTGTGCCGCGCGTTTGCCGCGATTGATGCTGCGCGCGAAGGTATTTCTCTGACCTATTTCGAGTTCGGTACATTGGCGGCGCTGTGGCTGTTTCGTGAGGCACAGGTGCAGGTCCAGGTGCTAGAAGTCGGCCTCGGCGGCCGCCTCGACGCTGTGAATCTGCTGGATGCGGAAGTCGCCCTGGTCACGAGCATCGGTCTCGATCATCAGGATTGGCTCGGCGGTACTCGGGAATCCATCGCCCGCGAGAAAGCCGGCATTTTTCGCAAGGATCGCGCGGCGATCATCGGCGAGCGGGAGCCGCCGGCGACCTTGTTCGAGGTTGCTGCCGACTGCGGCGCGCGGCTGGTGCTGCGTGGCCGAGATTTCGATTTCCAGGCCGGCGCTGCCTCATGGCACTGGCGCGGAACCGGTCAGGCGCTGAACGCACTGCCACTGCCCGGACTCAGTGGTGCGGCGCAGCTGGACAATGCGGCGGGGGTCCTCGCTGCGGTCGAAGGCATGAGCGCGCACTGTCCGGTCACGGCCGAGGCGATCCGCAGTGCGCTGCCCAGACTGGCCGTGCCGGGGCGTTGCGAGCAGCGCGGACCGTATGTGTTCGATGTTGCCCACAACACCGAAGCTGCGCAGGTGCTGGCGCAATGGCTGGCCGATCATCCGGTTGCCGGGCCTACGGTACTGGTGCTGGGCATGCTTGCCGACAAGCCGCATGCGGGCGTGCTCGCAGCGCTGCAAGCGCAGCTGGATCAGCTTGTTCTGGTCAGCACGGACGGCCCGCGCGGATTGCGCGCCGCGGACCTGGGTCAGAAATTCCCAGCAGACGTCGAGAGCCGATGCTGCGACAATATGCCGCAGGCGCTCGACCTGGCCCGCCAACTGGCGGGGTCGAGCGGGCGAATCGTGATCACCGGATCATTCCTGACCGTGGCCGCGGCCATGAACGAGATCAATGGACAACATCCTTAAACGACGCTTGCTCGGGGCCGCAATACTGCTGGCCACTGCATTCATCCTTGCGGCGCTGTTGCCTGAGCCGAAGCTGCAGTCGATGAGCGGCGAGGATGTGAAGGTCGTGACCGTCGATCTCAACGCGACGCCCGCACCTGTCGAAGTGATCAGGGGTACCCCGGTGGAGGTCATCGACCCGACCGTTGCTGCACCCGACGCCGACGATGGCTACAGCAACGAGGGTGCGGCGCCTGAAATCGCAGATGAAGCCCAGGCATCCGATGCCGATGACGCAGGTGCCAGTTTCGCGCCTGTCGCCACGCCGGAACCGACGGCTGCCCCGACCACAAAGCCCACTGCGAAGCCGACGCTGGCACCCACACCGCTGCCGACTGCGGTGCCGACGCTCAAG
>JALYJV010000170.1 GCA_030775105.1 Pseudomonadota bacterium
GAGATCAACTGGGCACAGCTGTGCGAGCTGCGCGAAGGCGTCAAGAAAGTGCTCGAAGACCTGCGCGTTGCCGGCCAGATCGGCTCGGGCCTGAATGCCAAGGTCACGCTGTTTGTCGACCCTACGATAGCGAGCAGTCTGCGCGAACTCGAAGGTGAGCTGCGCTTCTGGTTCATCACCTCCGAGGCGACGCTGGCCGATGCCGCGCAGCGTTCGACCGAAGCCGTCGAGTTCAAACTCGAATCCGGGTGCGCAGTCTGGATCGTCGCGGGCGCGTCCGGGCACGCCAAGTGCGAGCGCTGCTGGCATCAGCGTGCCGACGTCGGTGCTGAGGCCAGGCATCCGACGCTGTGCCTGCGGTGCGTCGACAACGTGGACGGCACCGGTGAGACGAGGCGCTATCTGTGAGACATCGTTCGTGATCTGGGCGCGGCACCTCTCGCTGTGTTTCAGCGCCGGCGTCGTCGGCGCGCTGGTCAGCAGTGCCGCACTGTGGGCGGCGGGGCGTTACGGCGTGAGTTCGGCTCTGGGTGTCGGCATTGCGCCGGTCTGGGTCAGCGGCTGGCTGTATCCGCGCCTGATGCTGGGCGGGCTATGGGGTTTGCTGTTCGCGGTACCGCTGCGCGCCAATACGTTCTGGCTGGGCGTGCTGCTCAGCCTGATACCGACGGCGTACATCCTGTTGTGGGAATATCCGTATCGGGCTGGCTACGGCTGGTTCGGTGTTGAGCTTGGACTGCTGACCCCGTTGCTGATCTGGGCTGCTAGCCTGATCTGGGCGTGGTCGGGTTTGCTGTGGTTGCAACTGACGGGACGTTAGGACCGATGTCGTTTCAATACAAGAATGTGTATCTGTTGTGGCTCGCCGTGGTGGTCGTGGTGCTCGACCAGATCACCAAGCAGCTCGTCGTGCGCGAGCTCGCCTGGTTTGATGTGGTGCCGGTGATCGATCACCTGAATCTCGTGCACATGCGCAACACCGGCGCGGCGTTCTCGATGATGTCGAGCGCACCGCCGGCGATGTTTGTGCTGCTCGGCACGGCGGTGAGCGTCGGTATCCTGATCTGGCTGCGGCGCAATCCGCAGGGACAGACCATCCTCGCGACGGCGCTGACGCTGATTATGGGCGGCGCGCTCGGCAATGTGATCGACCGTGTCACGCGCGGCCATGTGGTCGACTTCATCGACTTCTATGTCGGCAGTTGGCACTTCGCCGCGTTCAACGTCGCCGATAGCGCGATCTCGATCGGCACCGCACTACTGATTCTGGACATGTTCCTCGACGCCAAGCGCACGCGCGCGGCGGGCGCGGCGAAGTCCTGATGGAAATCCTGCTCGCCAATCCGCGCGGATTCTGTGCCGGTGTCGATCGCGCGATAGAGATTGTCGAGCGTGCACTCGAAGCGCTCGGCGCACCGATTTACGTGCGACATGAAGTCGTACACAACCGCTTCGTTGTCGAAAACCTGCGCGCCAAGGGCGCGGTGTTTGTCGACGAGGTCGATGAAATTCCCGACGGCGCAACCTGTATTTTCTCGGCCCACGGTGTCTCAAAGGCCGTGCGCGAAGCTGCCGAAGGTCGCGGCCTGACGATCTTTGATGCAACCTGCCCGCTGGTCACCAAGGTGCATATCGAAGTGCACCGCTATGCCCGCGAAGGCCGTGAGGTGGTGCTGATCGGCCACGCCGGACATCCGGAAGTCGAAGGTACGATGGGGCAATTCGACGACAGCCACGGCGGCAAGATCTATCTGGTCGAGACTGCAGAGGATGTCGCCACGCTGCCGATCCAGAACCCCGCGCGCATGGCGTTCGTGACGCAGACCACACTGTCCATGGACGACACCGCGCGCGTCATCGATGCGCTGCGTTCGCGCTTCCCGGAAATCCACGGCCCGCGCAAGGACGACATCTGCTATGCCACGCAGAACCGGCAGGACGCCGTCAAGGAACTCGCCGAGCGCTGCGACGTCGTGCTCGTCGTCGGCTCACGCAACAGTTCCAACTCCAATCGGCTGCGCGAACTTGCCGAACAGCGCGGGGTGCCGGCGTACCTGATCGATGGTGCGCAGGACATCCGCAACGAATGGCTCAGCGGCCGCGCGCGCGTGGGTGTCACAGCGGGCGCATCAGCACCTGAGGTTCTGGTTCGCGAAGTCGTGCAGCGGGTCGAATCGCTGGGTGGGGCAAAGGCAGTCGAACTGAATGGCCGCCCCGAGCATGTCGTGTTTTCGTTGCCCGCTGCGCTGCGCCGAAAAATGGCGGATAGCCGTACGCCATCCGCCGATTCGTAGGGAACCCTGCGCGGGAATGACGGCGGTTGGCTTTTACTCAGCAGCCTGCACCAGGACGACAGCAGTGCATCGAGTCTGCTTGAAAAGGCTTGCACGCAAAAGCACCCTCGGCGCTCTGCGCCACCTTCCCCCAGAGAGGGAAGGGACAACATCCCCTATCCCCTCTCCCTCTGGGAGAGGGGATAGGGGTGAGGGCCTTGAATTACTTCCAGCAGTTTGCAGCGCCGTAGGCGCCTGTCGCTCCCCGCTGACCGGCGTTGTTCAACGTCAGTGTTCCGCATTTGTCCGAAGCGAGGATGCCGCTAGGCACTGCCTGCAGGGTGTACGTCGTGCGGGTCGCACCAGCAACGATGCTGATCGTATAGAGCTGCGTCCCGGCCTGCGGTGATCGGGTCAGCGAAGCCGGCAGAACGGCCCCCGCGAAGGTGTCGTTGTTCGCATAGGAACGCTGCATGAACTGAGCGGCTTCGAGCAGTATCGTGCGGGCCTCCGCGCGCTGTCCTTTGCGTACCGACTCGGTATAGCTCGGGTAGGCGATCGCGACGAGGATGCCGATGATGGCGACCGTGATCATCAGCTCGATCAGCGTGAACCCGTCCGCGTGCGCGGGCGGCGCACGCAACAAGTCCGGAAGCGAAGCGTTTGCCGTATCAGCACGCATCATCGGCTCCATTTATTCCGGGACTTCCTGCACCGTACGCCACCACCAGCGCGATGGGATCGGAACCGGGATACAGACATTCACATTGCCGCTGGCGGCGCCCTGGATGCTGACGTACTTGGTGCCGTCCGGGCAGCGATCGAAGTCCTCGCAGGTTTCCGGATCGGTGCAGGGCGGTTCGGTCAGCACGATGTCGCGGCCGTCCCAGGTGCCGAGCACGCCGCCGACCTTTTCATCGTCGGCATCCACATCGCCGTCGCCGTCAACGTCGAAGACGCTGGTGCCCGGCATCGACCCATACAGCGGATCAATCAGCAGGTTGTAACCGCTGCCAGCGCCGCTGGAATCGCAGGGATTGACTACACCACTGGACGATGGCGACATCGTCTCGAACAAGGCCAGGCCGAAGATGAACTGCGGCGACAGCAGGTTGCGGTGGCCGCTGACGATACTCAGCGGCAGCTTCCAGCCGCGATCCTCGCTCCAGTCCATCTCGTTGGCGGTGATCTTGTAATACGTCGCGCCGCCATCCCCGGATACCGTCGATGCATCAATGCTGTTGGAGATGATGCTGTCGGTGGATGCAACCGGATCCGCATCGGTCCAGGAGACATTGCCTTCGTCGTCCTTCGACAGCGTCTGCTTGTCCCACAGGCCATACAGCATTTGCGAGTCGGTGTTGGTCTGGTCACCGTCTTCGTAGAGCTTGCCCGAGCCAGCCAGCACCATGTAGCCGCCTTCGGGGTGGATGATGAACTGTGGCGCTGCCGTGATCGGGCGCGCCGGATTCATCGTGTACAGCGGGCTGCCGCCAAATGAGACGTCCCAGTCGTCCGCGGTGGCTGAACTGAGATCGAACTTCCAGATATTGCCCTTCAGGTCACCTGCATAGGCGCCGACGATGTAGCGGTTGGAGTCACGGACCACGCGAACGCCGCCCAGGCCGTTGCCGGTTGCACTGGACGTCACGATCTTCTTGACGACCGAGCCGTCTGAGAGATTGACGATGAACAGCTGCGCAGTCCCTGAACCGCTGTCGCTGCCGTTGCCGAAGATCGCCACCCAGCTGCCGTCGCGCAGCACGCCGGTTTCGATCGGCGTAAGCACGTAGCCGATATCGCTGTCGACCGTGGAATCGAGCTCCCACAGCACGTTGTCGGCATCCATGCTGGTGTAGTCGGTGACGTCAATCGCGAAAATGCCGCGTGCACCGGCGCCGGTAGAACCAACAACCAGGTTCTTCCATACGCTACCAGTACCAATATCAATGTATGCATCGCCTTCGGTCAGCTGGCCGTCCACGTAGAACCGGTGGCCGTAGGACGTGGATGCCAGCGCGGAAAGGTTCGGCAGCACACTGCGAGGAATGAAGGCGAAGGACTCCGAGCCGTCGGAATCGTTAAACGCATGCAGCATGCCGTCGTTCGCGCCGACCATGATCAGGCCCGCACGTGTACGCTTGTTGGTGACAAAGGTGCGATAGGTGCCGCGCCCCTCAGCGCCAGCGCCGTCCGCCGGCAGGAAATTGTACAGCTGGTTGACCAGGCCCTTCACATAGATCGGCTGCGAATTGACGATGTCGCCGAGCTTGCTGGCGCGACTGCGGTAGACGGTGTCTTCGAGCGCGTCGCTGCCGCGCAGGTAGTTCACCAGCGCTTCAGTGGTTCCAGCGCCCAAATCGTCTTTGAGCGAGTCTGTAAGGCCTGCCCAGGTAAATGGCAAGGCCTTCGGAGTGCCATTGCGGGTGCCGGCCAGAATGTTCCGGCTGCCGTGCGCTGGAATCGCAGCAGACGCCTCCCAAATCAACGCGTCCTGTTCACCGGTGATCCCGAGCGAGTAAGCATAGAGCTTGCCGGCCCATACGGCGGTGCGGTACTCGGGCACGTACTTTCGATTTCCGACCTGAAGCGTCGCAGCAGCCGCAGCTACGCCAGCCTCCGTTGCCGTGCGCTCCTGGATTTCCTCGAGGATGCCGGACAGCGAACTCGCGAACTCATCCGGATCCTTGGCGCTGAGATACTCGCCACGGCTGTTGACGGCTGCGTGCCAGAGATCGTCGATCGCCGTTGCAGTATCGGCTACCGGTGCCGGCCAGTTCTTGGTACCGGCCTGAATAGCGTTCAGCTCTGTCTCGGAAGGGGTGAGCGTTCCATTCACGCCCAGGCCGACCGTGAAATTCACCATGTGCTGCCAGAACGCGGGATTCTTGCTGTCGACAGGGACGCGGTTGGGGAGATCGGTTCGCAAATCCCGGTTCCAGTAGTACATGGCAACGTCAGCCAAAGTGCTGGAGTGGCTGTCGAGGTATGGACGGGCCTTGATGTATTGGTAGGAGTTTCCAGATGGGCCAGTGATATTTCCGCCATTGGTGTTATCGACATTGCCTGTCGCCTGGGTGGTTTCAGTGCCATTCCAGTATCCGTCTGTCATCAGGATGTGATACGACTTTCGGCATTGCAGGTGCGAAGTTACCGGGGCGCCGTCGTCTGTTCCAGGTGTGTTGCCCCATGGTCCCTGATTGGTGCTGCGCTGGTAGTACTTGCCGATGTCATCCATGGCCCGGCGCAGGGGAGTACCCCCGGATGCTGGAACCGCGTGCAACCAGGTGAAGAAGCTATCGCGATCAGTGCCAGCAAATGTGCGGACCCCACGCTGCAAGGTCGCAATGTTGGCGCCATCGACGGATGCGCTGCCCTTGTTAATGCGGCCATATCCGATGCGCAGATCGGAACCTTGCTCAGAGAATGCTTTGCTGGAGGAGGCAATCGACAGGTAGTTGCGTGTGCGGTAGTAAGTAAACCAGTTGGCAAAGTTCTGGTACTCCTCTGCGCGAGTGCAGGATCCCACTGTTGCGCAATCAGCACGACCGATGCCACGGGAAATGCCGGTCGCCGGCAGATCCATGATCCGCACGCGCTTGTATTTGTAAGGGTTGTCGATGTCGCTGGTAGTCGTTCCGCTGTAGGTGTAATAGACGGCCGGCGCCAGTTCTTCACCGGAGTCCTTTCTGCAGTTTGGGCTGACCCAAGTGCCCCCCACTTTGTTTGTACAGAAGGCGGAGGTCATGGTGGTCCCTACGCGGCATTGACTGCTGCCGGAGTTCCATGTACCCCCGAAGGTTCCGGAACAGTTACCGGAGGTGGCGCCTTGCGCAGAGGTAAAACGGCATTGCGTGCTGCCGCTATTCCAAGTCCCCCCTGCTGTCGAGCACGTGGCCGAGTCAAATGGATAGGTGGTTGGCGCAATGGTCGCGCAGGTCAGCTTGGTTCCGGAGGAGGAAGAGAGGGCGGCGCGGTAGGCCTTATCGGTACTGTCGGTCGTGTTGGGAACGTTGTCGTCGTCCGAGCGGCACCAGGTTGTATTGACGTTGAACGTTTTGTTTCCGGTCAGATCGACAGTGCCGTCGCTATGGTTGGCCGGATTTAGCCACGCTGCACTAGCCGTTGAATTCGAGAACTGCGTGCCGTCCGAGTTATACCAAGGCTGATAGCGGATATCCGGGTTGTAGTACAGCGTGTTATAGGCCGAGGAGCGCAAGCGCGCACTGACCAAGTCGGATGCGGCGCAATCGGTGAACTGAGTATCGGTGGCGCAGGCTGCGTGATTCGAACTGCGCACATTCGGTCGCGCAGCAATCACATACGTTGTGCTGGAACCGCCGTTACCGAAATCCTCCGTATCGGATGGATGGAATGTAGTTTTCCACCGTATGGCGTTGTCCGTCGAGATGTTTATCGAGTCCGGCATGAAGCGCCAGGCCATGGAACCGGAGTCGTCGAACGTGAAAACAACATTGGGACTGGCCTGACTCGACGAGCGCGTCAGCAGCGGATACTGGGCGGGAACCGCCAGCGCCGACGGCGCAACGCACCAGCACACGAGCGCCACGAGTGCAGCCGATAATCCGCGCTGTCCGGCGAGTGTCTTGCGGGCAGAAATGCGTGAAGTCAGTACGTCCATGTGAATACTCCGGGACCGATTTGCTGTCAGCACAAGGTTTACGTCGAGAAATAGTTAGCTGATTGAAGGTTCAGCGAACTAAGCTCAGGCCACTCTAAAGAACACCACGCATTGTCGACTGTACCCAGACTTCTGCGCCGGAGATGGGGACGCCATCGTCGTCGCGTTCGAAATCCGGACTGAAGCCGCGTGCGGTGACACGGAAGAAGAACAGGTACTCCGAACTCATGCCGCGGTCTTCCGGCAGCGCTGCGCCCGGCGCTAGCGTGGCGGCGGAGTAGACCTCGTCAAAGCTCAATCTGCGGATGATGCATTCTGGTCCGATCGGATACTGGACTGCTGTCGCGCCGCCGAGAATGGTGGCAGGAATGGGGGTGACGCGGCCATTCGCCGTATCCCAGTTGTCCATGTCGGTCCATTCACTGAGGATGGTCGCATCATTCAGCCAAAATGTGACGACGGCGGGATTGTTGGCCACCTCGTCCTCACAGTAGCGCAGAGCGGTTTCCGCAGCCTGAAAGGCGAGGTTCTGGGCGCGCAGGTTCTGGCTGATCAGTTCTCCGAACAGCGCAGTGCGCATCGCGGCCACCGACGAAATGCCGATCACGATCAGCAGGATCAGTGCAATGAGAAGCGCAATGCCACGCGCCGCCACCTTGCCACGAAAGGGACGACGAACGAGTCCTCGGCTTGGGTTCATCGTGGGCATGGTCGGATCAGGGCGTGGGCGATGGCGAAGCTGACGCTACGGGGGCGGGATTCGAGATCGCGTTGCGGTTGCGCAGGCTGACGGTTGTGACCACGGCCCGGCGCAGGCGTCGGTCGTTGATCGTTGTGCTGTTGCCGTCGCAGTCGGTGAACGGAGTGCTGGCTGCCTCGGCGGTTCTATCCTCAGAACGGACGATCAGACATACCCGGACACTGGTGACGCCGCACCAAGAGTTTGCGGTGGGTGGCGTGGTGCCGCAGACCGCTGCCAGAGCACTTGCGTTGACGTATTGTGCGGTCTGGCCGTTGTAGGCGGGCGGATCAAACAGGTCGACTCCCGCGGTATTGACGACGCTGGCGAGACCATAACGCAGCTGCATGGTTTCAACGTTTTCGATCAGCATCTGGCCATTGCCACCGCCGTTGCCGCGACAAAACAGGCCGGGGTTGCCGCTCTCACCGACTGCGATGTAGAAACGATTGTCGGCGATGCCGTTGGGTAGCGCGGTGCTGTTGGCGCCGAGGCAGTCGACGGGCGTGTCGCCGGCGTCGCCGGTTTCGCGGGCGTCATAGAGCATTGCGATGGCATCGTTCCCAGCGGTCGCATTGCAGGCCAGGGCGCCGAAGGCGGCGGTGACGGACGCAAAGCCGTTGTCGCAGCCGAAGAGCATCGGCGTTGCTGTGTCCATCGATCCGAGCGGTGAGTCGGGACGCTGGAAGCCGGCCATCCTGAGGTGCGTGCTGAGGATGTTGGCCGCCAGCTGGCCATTTTCGCTCAGAGCAGCCATGGAATCCTGTGCGCGACCGGTCAGCCCGGTACCGGAGACCGCCATCATCACGGCGCCGATCAGGGTCGCGCTGAGGGCCAGCGCAACCATCAACTCGATCAGGTTATAGCCGCGCTGCGGGTGTCGGCCGATGCCTTGTTGGACTGCCGGGCTCACAGCGCCACCTTCATCGGCAGGCACCGCACGCTGGAGCCCGTAATACCGTTAGGGCAGGCACCTAAGGCAGAGCTGTCAGCGGCATCGCTGCCCGCGGCTTCCTGCTCCTGCCACAGCATCCAGATTGTGATCACATTGGTTGTGGCGTCGGCCTGCTGGACCATGAAGCCTCCACCGGGTAGTCCGAGGCGGACTTCATTGGTGACGTCTGCAAGGT
>JALYJV010000171.1 GCA_030775105.1 Pseudomonadota bacterium
GATCGAAGCCGCGCGCAAGGTGCTCGACATCGTCGCCAGCGCAGACAAGGACTTCATCATCGCGCCGGGCGGCCATGCCGGCGTGTTTGCCGGCAACCAGTCACCGACAACGACGTGGGCGTTTGCCGCGGACTGGCTGTCGAGTCGCTCTGATTGAAGGCTCCAGATGATCGACATTGACTATGCGCGCGGCATGATTCGCTACAACCGCTGGATGAACGAGCGTCTGTACGCCTGTTGCGCGTCGCTCAGCGACGAACAGCGAAAAGAGGATCGCGGTGCGTTCTTTAAATCGATTCACGGTACGCTCAATCACCTGATCTTTGCCGATCAGGCCTGGCTCAATCGTTTCACCGGCGTGTCGATCGACGGGCTGAATCCCGCGGCAACGAGCTACGATGATTTCGAAAAGCTAAGCGCACGGCGCGCAGCGCTCGACGAAGAGCTCGCCGCTTGGGTTGAGACCTTGCAGCCGGAATGGCTCGCGACCGATTTCAGCTATTTCAGCAAGGCATACAACAGCACGTTCACGCGACCGGCCTGGTTGCTGGTGGCGCATCTGTTCAATCACCAGACTCATCACCGCGGACAGCTGACGACGTTGCTGTCGCAATGTGGCATTGATCCCGGCGTAACGGATCTGCCGGTGACGCCGGGCTTCGGCTAGCGCATTTTTGGTCTTTCTGGGCACACAAATCTCCGTTCGCATCGAGTGCCTGCGAAGCAGGTGTATCGAGATGCCGCGACTGCAGTGCCGATGTCTCGATACACCGCGCACAAGCGCGCGCCACTCGACACGAACGGAGATGTGTCCACTCTTGAATCAGAAACGCTCTGGCGCTTGACTACGCGGCTGCAAGAAACTCGCGCAGCTCGCGATGAAACCGCTTCGGCGCCTCGAACGGAATCGCGTGTCCGCAGTTGTTGATCGTCACGACCTTGGCGTGCGGCACCAGTTCCGCAATGTGCGCTTGTCCGGCGGCCGGGTACATCACGGAGTTGCGGCCGATCAGCACCGTCATCGGTACATCGATCTGCGGCAGTGTCGTGCGCCAGTCGTAGTCGTCTTCCATGTACGAGCGCACGCTGTCGAGATAGATCGGCCAGTTCGCGGTCGGTGCGACGCGACGGATCAGCAGTTCATGCTGGGCCAGACGCGTGAACAGTTTCCAGTGAGGTTGGTGAAATGCGGCGCCGAAGAATTCGCTGAGGCTGGCCCAGAGTGCGCGGCGCAGCGCCTTCGGCAATTGTTCGTAGGGCAGTTTGCGGTAGGCCTTGAGCTCACCCATCACTGAGTGCCAGTGCCCCAGGCGCGATGCCTGCTCACTGCCGAGCAGACCATGCTGCCAGTCGGGGCCATTGCGCACGCACGGCGACTGGTCGATATGCAGATAGCTGTGCACGCGATCGAAGCCATGCAGACGGTGGTACTGCATCGCCGTGCACGCACCCATCGACAGGCCGCCAAGGCGGATGTCGTGCAGATTCAGATCAGCGATCAGATCGGCGAGATCGTTGGCATGCTGGCTGAGCAGGCAGCTATCGGTGAGGGCGAGCTGATGCGAGCCGCCGAAGCCACGCAGATCCGGCAGGATGAACCGATAGCGATTCATCAGCGGAATCGCGAACGGCAGCCACAGCGCCGCTGGCATCGCAAATCCGTGGAGGAGAACGACCGGATCGCCGCGACCCAGGTCGTGATAGTGCAGCTTGGCGCCGTCGCGCATGCGGATGTGTGGCATGCGCTGGCAGCGTATCGACAATCAGGATTGTTGCTACTGCGGCCCAGGGCAGTTCAGCGGCTGGCCAAGGCGTGACAGGTAATAGGGCGCGGACAGGGCGATATGGGGTGCAGGATTCGCGGCATGCTCGGCACCGGCAAAGTACGGCTGTGAACGTTCATGATAGGAGCCGAAATAGTCGCTGCCGTAGCACCAGGCCCAGATGCCAGCGGTGATCAGGAGCAAGCCGACGATGCCCTGCTGTTGCCGCGGTGGCCTCGACTGCAGTGCGGTCGACACGGCGAGACCCAGAAACAGCAGCAACGGTGCGACGGCACCCAGACTGCGCAGTGTGTGGGGGATGTAGTCTCTGGTCAGCGCGGCGGGCAGCAGTGCCGCAACGAACAGGCAGAGCAGCAAGAGGCCATCGCGACTGCAGACAAAGCGCAGCGCCAGAGCAAGGCCAACCAGCAGGGCGAGGATTTCAGTCGGGCCGATGACACCGCCGTAACCACTGTTGTGGCGCAGATTGATGTCGCCGCGCCAGAACAGGAATTCCAGATCGAGGTGCGCAAGCAGATTCCTCAGGAATATTCCCGGTACATCCTCGAGGCCGGCGCCGATACTGCCGAGCCAGGACGCATTCCAGATCGCCAGCATGTTGCCGCGTTGGCTGAAGCTCGCGTCCTTCAGATACAACATCGCCAGCGGTGTGCCCAACACCAGCAGCCAGCCGATGCCGAACAGCGCACTGGGGTCGCGTCGCCAGCGCTGATCGAGCAAGGCGATGAACACGCCGGAGACGACCAGCTGGATGCGCACCGGTGGATACGCGTATGCCGCTGCTGCGCCGGCGATGCCGGCGATCGACCACAGCAAGGCGCGTTGTTTCCAAGGTCGGTCAGCCTGTCGCGCGACCCAGTAGGCGCTGAGCGCTACTGCAAACCAGCTTACGCCGACGATCGGATCCCAGAACACGCGTGACAGCGCGAACAGCCATGGCGATGACAGGCCCAGCAGCAAGGTGAGCGTGGCGGCGAGCCAGCGGCGCGTCGTCAGACCGACTGCGGCAGCAATCGCGAGCGCGGCCAGCAGACCATGCATGCCCGCGAACGCGCGCAGGGCGGCTTCCGATGAGCCAAACACCTTCGTCCACAGCGTGGCCGGATACAGCAATGGCGCGGATGCATAACCGCCGGCGAGTACAGGCGCATACAACGGCCATGCGGTGCCATAGAAGTCGGCCTGGGATTTCTCCAGGCAAACGACCTGTGTCGCGATGGCGGCTTCGTCGAGATAGAAACCGTTGGGCGTCGTGCCCAGAGACATGAAGCGTCCGACGATCAGCGTCAGGATCACCAGCGCCAGCGGGCCCAGCAACCAGCGCGGCATGCGTGGCGCGTCCGCGTCGCGACGGACAGCAAGATCAGCCGAAAGTGGCGGCGGGTTCGGGTGGCGCATGCGGTGATGTTCGCATGCCGCTACCGGTGCACTGCAAGCTTTTGCAGCGAGCCGCGAAGCGCGGGCTGCCACTCAAGGTGACAGCCCGCGCTGATCGCATCAGACGCGCTCGAAGATCGTCGCGATGCCTTGACCGCCGCCGATGCACATTGTCGCCAGCGCGTAGCGACCCTGCGTGCGCTGCAGTTCATAGATCGCCTTGGTCACGATCATTGCGCCGGTGGCGCCGACCGGGTGGCCGAGCGAAATGCCGGAGCCGTTTGGATTGACCTTGGCCGGATCGAAACCGAGTTCCTTCGACACCGCACAGGCCTGCGCCGCGAAGGCTTCGTTGGCTTCAATGACGTCGAGGTCCTTGACCGAAAGACCGGCGCGATGCAGCGCCAGCTGCGTCGCCGGCACCGGGCCGATGCCCATGTACGCCGGTTCGACGCCGGCATGACCATAGGAGACCAGGCGTGCGAGTGGCTTGAGCTGGAGCGCCTTGACCTGTTCCCCGGAAGCAAGCACGACCGCGGCCGCACCGTCGTTGAGGCTGGAGGCATTGCCGGCGGTGACGAGGCCATCCTTCTTGAACACGGCTTTCAGCTTGCCGAGGCTTTCAACGGTGGTATCGCCACGAACGTTCTCATCGGTGTCGAAATGGATCACGCCCTTGCGCGTCTTGATCTCGATGCCAACGATCTGGCTCTTGAACAGGCCGGCAGCAATGGCCTTCGCGGCGCGCTGCTGGCTTTCTGCGGCGAGCTGGTCCTGCATCTCGCGCGTGATGCCGAAACGCTGGGCAACGTTTTCGGCGGTGATGCCCATGTGGAAGGCCTGGAACGGATCGTGGAGGATGCCGTTCATGTAGTCGATCATCTGCGTATCGCCGAGGCGTGCACCCCAGCGCGCGTTCGGCACGATGTAAGGACCGCGGCTCATCGATTCTGCGCCGGCGCCGATCGCGATGCCGGCATCGCCGAGCAGGATCGTCTGTGCGGCGGAAATGATCGCCTGCATGCCGGAACCGCACAGGCGGTTGACGTTGTAGGCCGGGGTTTCCTTCGGAATGCCGGCGTTCATCGCGGCGACGCGGCCCAGATAGGCGTCGCGCGTTTCGGTTGGAATCACCGTCCCCATCACGACATGACCCACCTGCTCGGCACTGACGCCGGAACGTTCCAGCGAAGCCTTGATCGCCGTCGTCGCGAGGTCTGCGAGCGGTACATCCTTGAGCGTGCCGCCGTACGAGCCGATCGCCGTGCGCACCGCGCCGACAACGAAGATTTCTGGTTTAGACATGATGGATATCCGGTGATGCGCCCGAAGCGGGCGATGAGATGCGGCGGCACGCTAAGGCATTTGGCCCAACTTATAAATACCCGGACCGGGTAGCTGCCCGGCCGATATCGTCAGCTGCGATGGATGGTCAGCGGCGAGAACGTCTGCGCCACCGGCATCATCGAGATCGTGTTGACGTTGACGTGCGGCGGCCGGGAAACAATCCAGTGCACGGTCTCGGCAATGTCCTCGGCCGACATCGGCGTGACCTTGTCGTAGATCTTCGCGGCGCGCGCGTCGTCGCCGTGAAAGCGCACGTTGGAGAACTCGGTGCCGCCGCAGAGGCCAGGCTCGACGTTGCTGACACGCACCTGGGTGCCGGCCAGATCTGCGCGCAGGTTCAGCGAGAACTGGCGGACGAAGGCCTTGGTGCCGCCATAGACGTTGCCGCCCGGATACGGCCATTCGCCGGCGACCGAGCCGATGTTGATGACGTGACCGCGATTGCGCGCGACCATGCCCGGCAGCAGCGCGCGGGTCATGTACATCAGGCCCTTGATGTTGGTATCGACCATGCGCTCCCAGTCGTCCATCAGCGCGCGCTGTGCCGGCTCCAGGCCGAGCGCGAGGCCGGCGTTGTTGATCAGCACATCGACTTCAGCGAAATCCGCCGGCAGATCGGCAAGCGCCGTTTCAATTGCCTTTGCATCGCGCACATCGAAAGTCAGCGGCAGGGCCAGCGGGCCAAGTTCAGCCGCGAGCTTGCGCAGACGCTCGCCGCGACGGCCGCTGATGATCACGCGCGCGCCATCGGCGACGAAGCGGCGCGCAATGGCCATGCCGAAGCCGGCGCTGGCGCCGGTGACGAAGACAACTTTGTTGGAACTCACGGTGGGCCTCGCAGCGCCTGCAAAACAGGCCGCGCTTGTACCCCAGTCTGGCCCTTGCGATCAAGCTTTGCCGACGGTCTGCGTCGTTCCCGAGCGCTGAACCTCGTCGACTTTCGGTGCCGTGCCGAACAGGCGGTCGGCCAGGCCCATCGACACGCCCCACCAGTAATTCTCGTTGCGGAAGTGGTGGTAGCGGTGCTCGCGGACGCGGCGCTGGTAGTACGCATTGTTCGGACACCATGGAATGTGCGACAGGAAGTGCACCCATTCGTAGTGCAGGCCGAGCAACAGGTAGGTCGTGACGCCGGTCAGCACCCAATGTTTCCACGGCCACAGCGCCCACAGCAGC
>JALYJV010000172.1 GCA_030775105.1 Pseudomonadota bacterium
GGTCTGTGCCGCCAGGTCCGCATCGCTCATCGCGGAGTAACGCAGCTCCAGCACGGAACTCTGCTGAACCAGACGCTGAAGACGGCTGACGGTGCGCTGATTGCGGCTCCCGAAAATGCGAGCCAGCATATTGTTGAACATAGGTCTGTGTCGTGAGCCGCGTGAAGCGCGGAGTAGGTCGTCGGAAGCCGCGTATTATGCCCTTGTTGGGCCGCCGCGCCGCCGATTCAAGTCTGGCGCGGCGATCGGGGCCGCTGGCCCCTGTCCAGTCCGTTTACCGGGCAGCGCGGATGTACTGCTCGGGGTTGACCACCATGCCGTTGAACAGCACTTCAAAGTGCACATGCGGTCCGGTTGAGCGGCCGGTGGAGCCCATCTTGGCAATGCGCTGACCCTTGGAAACCTTGTCGCCCGGCTTTACGACGATCTCGCTGTTGTGGCCGTAGCGGGTCGTGTAGCCGTTGCCGTGATTGATTTCAACGAGATTGCCGTAGCCGTCGCGCACGCCAGCTTCGGTGACGATACCGGCGGCGACCGACACGACGGCCGAACCGGTGCGACCGGCGAAATCGATGCCCTGGTGACTGGTGCGGCGGCCGGTGAAGGGATCCGTGCGCGAACCGAACAGGGAGCTGATCCAGCCACCATCGATCGGCCAGCCGGAGGGCCGGACTTCTTTCTGCAGGCGGCTCGCCAACAGCAGGTCTTCGAGGACGCGGAACTGGCGCTCGCGGTCCGACAGCTGGTGCTCGAACGCAACCAGCGAATCCATCACCGAGTCGAGGCCGAGATCCGCCTCCGCCGCGGTCTCCGGACCACCCAATGCCGGAGCCTGGCCAAAATTGAATTCACCACTGTCGAGGCCGGCCATTTCGGTCAGACGCTGACCGGCGGCGTCGAGGCGGAGTACGTGGGCCTGCAGCTGGGCGATGCGGCGTGCCAGCGCGGCGGTATTCTGTTCAGCCTGTGCGCGTGCCTCAGTGAGGGCTTCGCGTTGCTGACGTACGTCGTCTGTCCATGCTGTGAGAAGATTGGCCGGAAGATGGGAACTGACAGAAGGCCCACCACCGCTGAACATCATGCCTGCCGCAAACGAAACCGAGACCAGCAGCGTAAATACGAAAGCCACGGGCAGCCAGACGAAAATGTTCCTCGGGTTGAACGGGAAACGCCAAGTGCGCCCACGCTTGTGGCTGACTACGATGATATCCATGCGTGACCTATGCACTCCGATCAACCCGAGCCTCAAAACCTGAGGCAACTACTAAGCCAACAGTCGCTACCTGCAGGCGGACTCATGGAGCGCGCCCGACAGCTTTCCGACATCAACCACGCATTGCGTGACTGGTGCGATGCGCCATGGGTACAACAGATTCGGGTGGCCAACATCCGTGACCAGACCGTCATCCTCTACTGCGCAAGTGCTTCAGCACTCGTGCCGTTTCGCCAGTACAGCAAATCACTGTTGGTGTGGCTGAATTCACGTTATGGACTCAACTGCACGTCGGTGGAAACCAAAGTGCGCCCCCCAGCTACGGACAGCCACACCGGAGTGTATCGGCCCTGAGCGGCAGATCGCAAGCAAACGATCCGAGCAAGTGCCTGATCCTGCGGATATTCCGAAGGCTGTCACAACCGGGGGTTTTCCCGCGTCCCGACCAGACTAACGGGCGTCAGCGGCGCCTAGGCGGCGGCCAGGCTCCCGCGTACGAAGGCGATGGGGGCCTGCCGCGCCTCATCTTCGTAAGTCACTGATTCATAACTGCCTGGGTCATCCAAAACAGCCCGAACCAGCTTGTTGTTGAGGGCGTGACCGGACTTGTAAGCGGTGAAAGCACCGACCACCGGATGGCCCAGGAGGTACAGATCGCCGACCGCGTCGAGGATCTTGTGACGGACGAATTCATCCTCGTAGCGCAGGCCGTCGTGGTTGACCACACGGTAGTCGTCAAGGGCGACGACGTTGTCGAGGCTGGCGCCGAGGCCCAGGTTGGCCGCGCGCAAGGTGTCGAGTTCGCGCATGAAACCAAAGGTACGGGCGCGGCTGACTTCGCGGACGTAGCTGGTCGTCGAAAAATCGATCACGGCACTCTGCGCCGACGCGCGGAATGCCGGGTGACGGAAATCAATCGAGAACGACAGGCGGAAGCCGTCAAACGGCTCGAAGCGCGCCCACTTGTCGCCATCCTGCACCTGCACCGGCTGGCGGATACGGATGAAACGCTTGAGGGCGTCCTGCTCGTGGATGCCGGCGGACTGGATCAGGAACACGAACGGGCCGGAACTGCCATCCATGATCGGCACTTCGGGCGAGGACAGCTCGACCACGCAGTTGTCGATGCCGAGACCGGCAAACGCCGACATCAGGTGCTCGATGGTCATGATCTTGGTGCCGTCGTCGGCAACCAGGGTGCTGCACATCACCGCTTCACGCAGCAGATTCGCGCGAGCGGGAACCTCGACCGAGTGGGCCAGATCAGTACGGCGGAAAACGATACCGGTGTCCGGCCCTGCGGGGAGCAAGGACATATAGACCTTGCGACCCGAATGCAGGCCGATGCCACTGGCGCGAACCGCCTGTTTGAGTGTCCGTTGTCTGACCATCACGTGTCGGGTATGAAACAAAAAAGCGCAGCGCGGATGCACGCTGCGCCCCATTGACACGGAATCTTAACATGGAGTTCCGGCGGCGGAACCTGCCCGACCCCGATGGCGCGGGGTCGGGCACTCTCAACAGCTAGTCGTTCTGATGTCGCAGGAACGCCGGGATATTGATGATGTCGTCGTCCAGACCCAGCGGGAACGCGCCACCACCGCCCGCCATCATGCGCTGCTGACGATGAACCGCCGGAATGTCGAGGTTCGGCGACGTCATCGAGCCCATGCCCGAACCGTGCGGCATGGTCATGTCCGGACGCACGAAGGCGGCAATTTTCGGATTGCTCGGCGTCATCGCCGGCACCTGCATCGGCTGGGCAATGTGCTTGACGCCCGGCAGCCCGGTCGCCACGACGGTCACGCGCAGCACGCCATCGAGGTTCGGGTTCAAGGCCATGCCGCACTTGGTGTCGGCTTCGTCCGAGGCGATCTCGGCTACGCGGGCGTTGATGTACTCCAACTCTTCCATCGTCAGCGACTCGTCGCAGGTGACGTTGACGAGCAGGCCGCGCGCGCCGTGAAGTTCGATGTCATCGAGCAACGGGCTCGACAGCGCCATTTCGACCGCCTTCTCGGCGCGACCTTCGCCGCTGGCCTCACCGATACCCATCATCGACATGCCGCGGTTGGTCATCACCGTGCGGACGTCGGCGAAGTCGACGTTGACCACGCCCGGTCGGGTGATCAGGTCGGAGATACCCTGCACCGCGTTCTGCAGCACGTCATTGGCGGCCTTGAAGCAGTTCATGACCGTGATCTTGGTGCCGAGCACGATGCCGAGCTTCTCATTCGGAATCATGATCAGCGAGTCGGTGTACTGGCGCAGGTCGTCGATGCCCTTGAGTGCGACGGCCATGCGCTTCTTGCCCTCGTGGACGAAAGGCTTGGTGACGACTGCCACCGTGAGGATGCCCAGTTCCTTGGCGATCTCGGCGATCACCGGCGCAGCGCCGGTGCCGGTGCCACCACCCATGCCGGCAGTGATGAACAGCAGATCGGTGCCTTCGATCATTTCGCGAATGCGGTCGCGATCCTCTTCGGCCGCAGCGCGACCGACTTCCGGATTCGAGCCCGCGCCCAGACCACGCGTGATCTCGACGCCGAGCTGGACCTGGTTGGTCGGCACACAGCGTTCGAGATGATCGCGATCCGTGTTGGCGCAGATGAAGTCGACGCCATCGATGCCGCCATGCGCCATCTGATTCACGGTGTTGCAACCACCACCGCCGACGCCGATGACCCGGATGACGGCGCGCTTGCGCTGCCCATCTTCCAGTTCAAAAATTTCTCGTACTTGTCCGCCCATGTCCTGCTCCTGCGCTACTGCGCGTTCGTCCTGCCAATCACCCGTCAGGTCATCAATGCCTTGGCTTCGATGACGTGGCCTGCAGTTTTTTATCTGTCTAGTACGCCGCAAATGTACAATATGTTGTCACAGTGTAAATGTCAATAATAAACATAGAAAATATAAGCTAAAAGCACACGGTTCCCGCCACCTCAAAAACTGCCTTTCAACCACTCGCCGGCACGGTGCGTCCAGTAGCCGAAGCCCTGACTCGGCGCACGCGCCTGCAGCGGTCGACTCTGCTTGCCGTACAGCAACAAACCCACCGCCGTTGCGTAAGCCGGATTGCGCGTCACGTCCTTGAGTCCATCGACGTTCTGCGGCAAGCCGACACGCACCGGCAGCTCGAACACTTCCTCCGCTAGCTCGACGACACCCGGCATCTGCGACGAGCCACCGGTGAGCACGATTCCGCCGGCGATCATTTCGTACCAGTCGGAGCGATGCAGTTCCTTGCGGATGAACCGGAACAGCTCCTCGTAGCGCGGCTTGATGACCTCGGCCAGCGTCAGGCGCGACAGGCGTCGCGGCATCTGGTCACCGACGCCCTTGACCTCGATCTCTTCGTGGCCGGCGAACTGCTGCAGCGCAACGCCGTGGAGAATCTTGAGTTCCTCGGCGTACGGCGCCGGCGTGCGAAACGCCATGCTGATATCGTTGGTGACCTGGTTGCCCGCGATCGGCAGCACCGCTGTGTGGCGGATCGTGCCGCCCTTGAACACCGCGATGTCCGACGTGCCACCGCCGATGTCGACCATGCAGACGCCGAGGTCACGCTCATCCGGCAGCAGCGTCGCGTAGCTCGACGCCAGGTGCTGCAGGATCAGCTTGTCGATCTTGAGCCCGCACGATTCGACGCACTTGTAGATGTTCTGCGCTGCCGAGATCGAGCCGGTGACCATGTGCACCTTGGCTTCGAGGCGCACGCCGTGCATGCCGACCGGATCGTGAATGCCTTCGCGGCCATCGACGACGAACTCCTGCGGAATCACGTGCAGGATCTTCTGATCGGCTGGAATCGCTATGGCTCGCGCGGCGTCCATCACGCTGTCGACGTCACGCTCGCTGACCGAGCCGGCGCGCACCGGAGCGACGCCGGTCGAGTTGAAACTGCGGATATGCGTACCCGACAAGCCAACGTAGACCGACTGCGCCCGGCAGTTCGCCATGTGCTCGGCGTTCTCGACCGCGCGTTTGATCGCCTGTGCGGTCTGCTCGATGTTGACGACGTCGCCTCGATTCATGCCGCGCGAAACATGTTCGCCGCGACCGACGATCTCGATCTGGCCCTCGTCGTTGACCTGGCCGACCACCGCGACGCACTTGGACGTTCCCACGTCCAGGCCGACCATCAGGTTGCGTTCTTCTCGACGTGCCATGAGCTCAATTCCCCTTCTTGTCAGTAGTTGGCTCAAGCCAGCCCACCGAAAAACCATTGGTGTATCGAAGATCGACGTGGTGCACCTGGGCAATGCGTTCGCGCAGGGCGACCGTTGCCGGCCCAAGCAGATTCGCCAGCGCCGGCGCCGGATCGCCACGACCGAAGCGCAGCTCGATGCCATTTCTTGCCAGCGCAGCCCACTCGCCGCGTGCGTCCTGACTCAGGTTCTGCAGTTCGAACAGGGAGCCTTTGAGTGGCACCGCCAGCTGGCGATACATGTCCATGACGGTTGCGGCACTTCCGGCAGGGCCGGACAACAGCGGCAGACCCGACGGGACGCTGCGACCCGCGGTCGCAAACTCCGCCGACTGCTCGTCAAGCAGGATCTCGTCGCCACCCCAGCGTGCGATCGGCTCGCGCTCCCAGACCCGCACACGCACCATCGCCGGCCACTGGCGCTCTACGCGCACGCTGGCGACCCAGGGCAACGCCGCGGCGACCTGATGAATCTGTTCGAGATCGACTTCGATGAACCGCGCGTCGAGCAAGGGCCGTACCGCAGCTTCGACTTCGTCGGCGCTGACATGATTCAGTGCGCCTTCGATGCGGATGCGCGAAACCTGCTGCGTCCCGGTGAACTGGAAGAAGGCCCACAGCGCAACGCCGACACCAATGAGCGCAAGCATGCCGAGCAGCAACCGCGGCCAGTGCGACGGCATGTCGGCGCCGTCAACGTCGTCGTCTGCGTCAAAGGAGTCGGCAGTCATGGCGTAGGCCGTCATTGCCCCGCCCCGGCAGCTGACGCCACCGTGGCCGTCATGGTCAATTCTAGAATGGCCCAGCACAGATCGGCGTAATCCATGCCGCGCGCCTTGGCCGCCATCGGCACCAGGCTGTGCGAGGTCATGCCCGGCACCAGGTTCAGCTCGATCAGCCACGGTTTGTCCTGCGCGTCGAGCATGAAATCGACGCGACCCCAGCCGCGTGCGCCTACTAATTCGAATGCGCGCAGGCAGATTGCCTGCACCTCGGCCTCGAGCGCTGCACTCAGACCCGATGGGCAGTGATAGCGCGTGTTGTCGGACAGATATTTGGCGTTGTAGTCGTAGTACTCGCCATCCGGCTCGATGCGGATCACCGGCAAGGCTTCGCTGCCGAGCACCGTGCAGGTGAACTCCTGACCCTTGAGCTTGCCGCTGATGAAGCGCTCGGCCATCACCGCACGACCGGTTTCGCCGCAGGCCAGTGTCCAAGCCGCGTCGAGCTGCGTCGCCGACTTGACGATGCTGACACCCACACTGGAGCCCTCTTCGGAAGGCTTCACCACAAACGGATAACCGAAGCGCGCTGCCGCGGCATCGAGTTCGGCGCGACTGCGCAGCCAGACGTACTCCGGCGTCGGCAGGCCTTCGGCGACCCACAGGCGCTTGGTGCGCAGCTTGTCCATCGCCAGCGCAGAAGCGAGCACGCCGCTGCCGGTGTACGGAATCTTCTGCAGATCGAGCACCGCCTGCACCGTGCCGTCTTCACCACCGGTACCGTGCAGCACATTGAACGCACGCACAAAACCCTGCTTGCCCAGCGTCAGGATCGACTCCGGCGATGCATCGACACCAACCGCATCAACGCCGCGCGAACGCAGCGCCTCAGTCACGCCCTCGCCCGACCACAGCGACACCTGGCGCTCGGACGACCAGCCACCCATCAGCACGGCAACGCGGCCAAAGGCGCGCGGGTCGGTGATCTTCGGGGTGTGGGATGAAACGGTCACTGTGCGACTCCAACAATGCGGACTTCAGGTTGCAGGTCGACGCCGGTCTTGCTGCGAACCGTGGTGCGGACGTGCTCGACGAGGGCTTCGACATCAGCAGCGCGTGCGCCAGCTTCGGCGATCAGGAAATTGGCGTGCATCGTCGACACTTCGGCACCGCCGATGCGATGACCCTTGAGACCGCAGGACTCGATCAGGCGCGCGGCGTGATCGCCAGGCGGATTGCGGAACGTGCTGCCGGCGCTCGGTTTGCCGACCGGCTGCGTGGCCTTGCGCCTGGCCAGCGATTCACGCGTGAGCCTGGCGTACTCGCCATCGGTGTCCGGCGTCACCGTGAAGCGTGCGCCGAGGAAGCCCAATGCAGCCTCCGGCAATTCAACATGGCGATAGCCGTAGCGGATTTGCGCGTTGCTGACACGCTCGACATGGCCATCGCGGAAAATCAGTTCGGCATCGATCACCTGATCCCAGGTCACGCCGCCCCAGGCGCCTGCGTTCATTGCGAGTGCACCACCCACGGTGCCGGGAATGCCGGCCATGAAACCCAGGCCCGCCCAATTGCCGCGTTCGGCAAATTTCGAAAGGCGCGCGCAATGCACACCGGCTTCGGCGGCGATTGCGTGGGGCGTCCCGTCTTCGAGCCGCAGCGCGTCAAGCGCGCCGTGCAGCGAAATCACCGTACCGCGCCAGCCGCCGTCGCGCACGAGCATATTGCTGCCGAGCCCCAGCCATAGCACCGGCTCGGCCTGCGGCAGTGCACGCACGAAGGCAATCAGGTCTTCGCGATCCGCCGGCTCAAAGAAACAGTCCGCCGGACCGCCGACACGCCACGACGTGTGACGCGACATCGGCTCATCACGCAATACGCGTCCGCGTACCGCACTCGATGAGTCGCGCACTGAGGCGGCGGCGTTCATTTGCCGGCTCCGTAGCGCTGCACCAGCATACCCGGCAGATTGCCGACATCGCCGGCGCCCAGGGTCAGGATGAGATCACCATCGGCGGCGATGCGCTCGAGCAGGGCCGGCGCATCGGCAACGCCCTTGAGCAGCACCGGCTCCACCGCACCGCGGGCGCGGATCGCCCGTGCCAGCGCACGCGTATCGGCACCTTCGATCGGCGCTTCACCGGCGGCATAGACCTCGGCGAGCAGCAGTACGTCGACCTGGGCAAGGATCGCGCAGAAGTCATCGAACAGATCGCGTGTACGGGTATAGCGATGCGGTTGGAACACAACGACGAGGCGACGCTGCGGATGCGCGGCGCGCATCGCCTGGAAGGTGGCCGCGAGCTCGCGCGGGTGATGGCCGTAGTCGTCGACAAGCTGTGCGCGCCGCGCACCGAACACCAGCTCGCCATGCTGCTCGCAGCGGCGACCGATGCCGGCAAAGTTCGAGAACGCGCTGCGAATCGCGGCGGCACTGACGCCGAGCTCGCGACCGATCGCCACTGCGACCAGCGCGTTCTGCACGTTGTGCTGACCCGGCAGGTTCAGATGGAACGCTTCGCGGAAGCCGTCAGCCACCGCGGTGAAATGCACGCCACTGCCTTCGGCGCGCATGTCGATCGCGCGCAGATCGGCGTCTTCGGCGAAACCATAGGTCAGCACCGGACGGCCGACGTCGTTCAGGGTTTCGCGCACGACTGGATCGTCGATGCACAGTATCGCGAGGCCATAGAACGGCAGGCGGTGCAGGAACTCGACAAAGGTCGCACGCAGCTTGCGGAAGTCGTTGGCGTAGGTTTCGAGATGATCGGCGTCGATATTCGTGACCGCCGAAATCATCGGCGACAGATGCAGGAACGACGCATCGCTTTCGTCAGCTTCCGCAACCAGATAGCTGCCGGCACCAAGACGCGCATTCGCATCCGCAGCTTTGAGCTTGCCGCCGATCACGTAGGTCGGATCGAGGCCGCCTTCGGCCAGCACGCTGGCGACAAGACTTGTCGTTGTGGTCTTGCCGTGCGTGCCGGCGATCGCGACGCCATAGCGGAAGCGCATCAGCTCAGCGAGCATCTCGGCGCGACGGACGACCGGAATGCGGTGCTCGTGCGCGTACTCCAGTTCCGGGTTGCCGGCCTTGACCGCGGTTGAAACGACGATCGCATCCGCGCCGTGCGCATGCTTGGCATCGTGTCCGAAGCAGATCATGGCACCGAGTGCGGTGAGACGACGTGTCGCGGCGCTTTCCTTCAGATCGCTGCCGCTGACCTCGTAGCCAAGATTGATCAGCACTTCGGCGATACCGGCCATGCCGGAGCCGCCAATGCCAAGCATGTGGATGCGGCGCACGCGGCGCATCGGCCGGATCATCAATGCCTGCATGTCCTGGCTCATGCGCTCACCTTCGCGTCAGCCCCAAGAGCAGGCACACGCATGAGAGAGCGCGCTCCCGCACCCGTTTGCGCTACGCGCAAAACGCCGTGTCGCGCGCTCATACCAAGTCTCCGCCACAATCCAGACAGGCGCCGGCGATCACTGCTGTCGCATCCGGCCAGGCCGCATTGCGCGCGGCCTCCGCCATGCGGCGCAGACGCATGCAGTCGCCGAGCAGTTCGCGCAGCATCGCCGCCAGCTGCGCCGGCGTCAGACTGTCTTCCGGCATCAGCACCGCGGCACGTGCAGAAACAAGGTATTCCGCATTGCGCGTCTGATGATCGTCGACCGCATACGGAAACGGCACCAGCACGCTGGCACAACCGGCAGCACTGAGCTCGGCAATCGTCGAAGCACCGGAACGACAGACAACCAGATCAGCCCAGGCCATCGCGGCCGGCATGTCGTCGATGAACTCATCGATCTGCGCGGTGACCGCAACCGCACCGTAGCTGCGGCGCGCAGTGTCGATCGTGCGCCCCGCCTGATGGCGAACGTCGGGGCGTGCAGCGGGATCGAGCAGGGCCAGTGCCTGCGGTACGCGCTCGTTCAGGGCCTTCGCACCCTGGCTGCCGCCGACGACCAGCAGGCGCGCTGCGCCTTCGTGATTCAGGCGTTGCGCCGGCGGCGGCAGTGCGATGAAGCCGCTGCGCACCGGATTGCCGACGGTCTGCGCGCCGACGAATGTTTTCGGAAAGGCTTCGAGCACCGTCGTCGCGATGCGCGCTAGCCAGCGATTGGTCAGGCCAGGTGCCGCGTTCTGTTCGTGCACGATCAGCGGCAGGCGCAGCAACCAGGCCGCAATGCCGCCGGGGCCGGCGGCGAATCCTCCCATGCCGAGCACCGCATCGGGTCGTTCGCTGCGCATGATCATCAGCGCCTGGAGCAGCGCACGCAGCAGCAGCAGCGGCGCCTGCAGCAGTTTCAACACCCCCTTGCCACGCAGGCCGGAAATGCTGATCTCGCGCAAGGGAATCTGATGCGAGGGCACAACGCGCGACTCGAAACTGTTCGGCGCACCCATCCAGACGATCTGGTGCCCGCGTTCGCGCAGATACTGCGCAACCGCCAGCGCAGGGTAAACGTGCCCACCGGTGCCGCCCGCCATGATCAGCAGCTTCATCGGCGGTTCTCCGCCGGCGTCACACCAAATGCGGCGGCGCGATTTTCGTAGTCGACACGCAGCAGCAGACCGACCATCGCGCAGACCGTGAGCAATGACGAGCCGCCATAGCTCAGCAACGGCAGGGTCAGGCCCTTGGTGGGCAGCAGACCGAGATTGACCGCCATGTTGATCAGTGCCTGCAGACCGATCCAACTGGTCAGTCCGTAAGCGAGGAAAGCCTGGAAGTGACGCCCGCCGATCTCAGCGATGCGACCGATCGCAAAGCCGCGCCAGACGACAATACCGAACAGCAGCAACAGCGTTGCGATGCCGACCAGGCCGAGCTCCTCGGCAAGAATCGCGAAGATGAAATCGGTGTGCATTTCCGGCAGGTACAACAGCTTCTGCACGCTGTTACCGAGACCGACACCGCTCCATTCACCTCGACCGACTGCGATCAGCGACTGTGCAAGCTGCCAGCCACCGTTCTCGACATCGGCCCAGGGATTGGTGAAGTTCATCAGGCGCTTGACGCGGTAGGGTGCGGCGACTGCAATGAACGCAAGCATTGCAGCCGCAACGCCCGTCATCGCGATGTAGTAGCCGACGCGGGCACCTCCGAGAAACAGCATCAGGAACACGACGCCCATCAGAATCGCAGTCGCACCGAAGTCTGGTTCGAGCAGCAGCAGCGCGCACGGCACCATGATCGCTGCGAGTGGCAGGAAAAGACCCTTGAGGCTGTGCTGCAGCTGAATCTGCCGACGCGCGATATAGCTGGCGATGAACATGATCAGCGCCAGACGTGCCGGCTCCGAGGCCTGCAGGCGGAAGAAGCCGAGATCGATCCAGCGTCGCGCCGAATTAACCAGCACGCCGACGCCCGGAATGAGCACCACGATCAGCAGCAGCAGTGCGAACAGGTACAGCGGCAGACTCAGGCGCTCCCAGGCCCGCATCGGCACGCAGTACATCGCCAGGCCCAGCAGCACACCGCCGCCAGAAAAGGCGAGCTGGCGATAGAAGAAGTAGAACGGCTCACCGGTCAGCTTCTCCGACTGCGCGACCGAGGCCGAGGCAACCATGATCAGGCCCCAGGCCAGCAACACGCAGATCGCGACACACAGCCAGCTGTCGAGGCCATAGCGCGCACGCGGCAGCGGCAGATGATCCTCGAAGCGACCTGCAAGTGTGGTCGCGTTCATACCAGCGCCCTCACCGCGGCACGGAACTGGTCACCGCGATCGATGTAGCTGCGGAACTGGTCGAAGCTCGCGCAGGCAGGCGACAGCAGAATCTGGTCACCCTTCTGCGCCAGAATGCGCGCGCGCTGCAGTGCCGACGACATATCCGCTTCGCGATAGATCGGCAGCGCACCGATGATGTCGTTCTCGATCAGGCTGGCATCCTGGCCGAACAGCACCGCCGCGCGACCCTGGCGTGCGAGCGGCTCGCGCAACTCGGTGAACGACTGACCCTTGCACTGGCCGCCACCGAGCCAGACGATCGGAGCCGGTAAGCCATTGAGCGCCGCCAGCGTCGACCCGACATTGGTTCCCTTGGAATCGTTGAAATAGCGCACGCCCTTCAGTTCGCCGACAAATTCACAGCGGTGCGAAAGGCCGCCGAAGGCTTTCAGCGCCTTCAGGCTAGAACTGCGGTCGATGCCGACGGCATCGGCCAGCGCGATCGCCGCCAGTGCATTCGCTGCGTTGTGCAATCCGAAGATTCTGAGTTCGCCAAGCTGAATCAGCAGTGACGGAGCGGCTGCGCACGCTTCGAAAGCCGCCAGGCTGGGTTCTCCTGCCTGGGCGACCAGCCCGTACTGGCCGGAACCTTGCGGCGCGTCGAGTCCGAACGAGCGAACACCGTCGCTGGCCGATGCCGCATTGAGCGCGGTCGCCGCATCGTCGCGATTGATGATCGCGATCTCGCAACCCTTGAAGATCCGCGCCTTCACCGTGCCGTAGTGCGCCATCGTGCCGTGACGGTCGAGATGATCCTGCGACAGGTTGAGAATCGTCGCGGCCTTGCAGCGCAAGCTGTGCGTGGTTTCGAGCTGGAAGCTGGATAGTTCGAGCACGTAGAGCTCGACACCGTCGGCAAGAAGATCGATTGCCGGCGTGCCGAGATTGCCGCCGACGGCGACCTTGATGCCGGCGGCACTGGCCATTTCGCCGACCAGCGTCGTTACCGTCGACTTGCCATTCGAGCCGGTGATGCCGATGACCGGCGTCGCGCCTGCAGCGCGCGCGAACAGCTCGACATCGCCAACGACCGGAACCGCGGCGTCGAACAGCTCGCGAACGAAAGGCTCATCCAATGACACGCCCGGCGAAACGATGGCCTCGGCAAACTGCGTCAACGGCTGCGGCGCACTGAATGCGCCCAGATGGAAAACGAAGTTCGGAAACTCGGCACGCAATGCATCAATGCCGGACGGGGCAGCGCGCGAATCGGTGACAACCACATCGGCGCCCGCGCGAGCCAGATAACGCAATGCCGAAACGCCGGACAGCCCGAGGCCGACAACGAGCATGCGCTGCCCTTTGTAGCGGTTCGCGGCAGTCACTTGGCGCTCAGCGTTCGTCATCAGAGCGCCTCCGCCGGGTCGCAGCAATCGTGCGGGCAGCAGGAGTCGGCACACTGCGCTGATTCCCGCACCCACGCTTGCATTTGCTCGCGGCACCGTGTCATCAGCGCACCTTCAGCGACGCCAGGCCGATCAGCACCAGAATCAGCGTGACGATCCAGAAGCGCACGATGATCTTCGGCTCGGGCCAGCCCTTGAGCTCGTAGTGATGATGCAGCGGCGCCATGCGGAAGATGCGCTTGCCGCCGCTGTACTTGAAGTAGAGGACCTGCAGCGCGACCGAGAAGGTCTCGGCAACGAAGATGCCGCCCATGATCGCGAGCACGATTTCCTGTCGCACCAGCACGGCGACGACACCCAGTGCGGCGCCGAGCGCGAGCGCACCGACGTCACCCATGAAGACCTGCGCCGGATAGGCGTTGAACCACAGGAAGCCGAGACCGGCACCGGCAATCGCAGTGCAGAAGATCGCGAGTTCGCCGACACCAGCAATGTACGGAATGCCGAGATACTTTGAGATCACGACGTTGCCGCTCGCGTAGGCAAACACCGCGAGCGCCGAAGCAACGAGTACCGTCGGCAGAATCGCCAGGCCATCGAGTCCATCGGTCAGGTTCACCGCGTTGCTCGAACCAACGATGACCAGATAGGCCCAGGGAATGAAGAAGATGCCGAGCGAGATCGACACATCCTTGACGAACGGAAAGATCAGCGTGGTTTCCACCGGCGTTTGCGCCGTGGAGAACATCAGCGTCGCGACCCCAAATCCGGCGAGCGACAGCCAGAAGTACTTCTTGCGTGCCGGCAGGCCTTTCGGATTCTTGTGCTTGATCTTGATGTAGTCATCGGCAAAGCCGACCGCACCGAAGCCCAGCGTCACCAGCAGCGCGAACCAGACGAAACGGCTGGTCAGGTCAGCCCACAGCAGTGTCGAGAAGACGATGGCACAGATGATCAGCACACCGCCCATCGTCGGTGTACCGGTTTTTTTCAGATGCGATTGCGGGCCGTCGTCACGCACCGGCTGACCGAATTTGAAGCGATACAGGCGCTCGATCATCGGCGGCCCGAACGCGAACGAGAACACCAGCGCGGTCAGCACGCCCAGTACGCTGCGCAAGGTCAGGTACGAGAACATGTTGAAGCCGCTGATGTACTCCTTCAGGTACTCGGCGAGGTGATACAGCATCAGTGTGTGCCCCCGGCAATTTCGCCGGTCAGGGCCGTGACGACGCGCTCCATGCGTGCCGAACGTGAGCCCTTGACCAGCACAACGGTATTGGCGTCGAGCTGTTCACGCAGCGCGTCGGCCAACTCGTCGACAGTGTCGAATCCAAATGCGCCGGCACCGAAGCCGCGCACCGCTTCTGCGGCCAGCGGCCCCAGCCCATACAGACCATCCAGGCCCAGCTCGCGCGCGAGCTGGCCGGCGATGAAATGCAGCTTTGGTGCGTCAGCACCCAGTTCTGCCATGCCACCGAGCACGAGCAGACGCCGGCCTGGCAGCTGCGCGAGCAATTCCATGCCTGCACGCAGCGACGACGGATTGGCGTTGTAGCTGTCGTCGAGCAGGCGCGCGCCCCGCGGCGTCTGCTGCCAGTTCAGCCGACCCTGCGCGGCCTGCGCCTGCGCCAACCCTCCGGCAATCACGTCCGGTTCCATGCCGAGCGCGATCGCGCAGGCCGCTGCGCCGAGCGCATTGAGCACGTTGTGACGCCCCGGCATCGGCAAGCTCACGCTCGCACTGCCGGACGGCGTGCGCAGCGCAAAGCGGCTGCCGGTGGCGTCAGCCTGGATCTGCCGCGCCTGCACGTCCGCGTCCGCACTCAGACCAAAGCTGATCACCGATGCACGTGTCGCCAACTGCCGCCACAGCGGTGCGTAGGTATCGTCGGCATTGATGACCGCAACGCCGCCATCGAGGGCTGCGAACAGCTCGCCCTTGGCGCGCGCGACGCCTTCGCGCGAACCGAATCCTTCGAGATGCGCATCGCCGGCCTGAGTGACCAGACCAATGTCCGGCCTGGCCAGCGCTGCAAGCATCGCGATCTCGCCCGGATGATTCGCGCCCATCTCGACGACCGCCGTCGTGTGCTCGGCGCGCAGCGACAGCAACGTCAGCGGTACGCCGATGTGATTGTTCAGATTGCCGGTCGTCGCCAGCACCGGACCGCGTGCGGCAAATATCGCGGCGAGCATCTGCTTGCTCGTGGTCTTGCCGTTGCTGCCGGTTACGCCAATCACCGGCAGCGCGAAACGCCTGCGCCAATGCTGGCTCAGCTGCTGCAGGCTAGTCAGCGTGTCAGTGACACGCAGCTGCGGAATGTGGCTCTCGACCCATTCGGACACCAACGCTGCGGCGGCACCGTCGGCTCCGGCTTGCGCGACAAACTGGTGCGCATCGTGACGCTCGCCTCGCAGAGCAACGAACAGGTCGCCTGCGGCGATGCTGCGGCTGTCGATGACGACACGCGCGAAACGCGCATCGCCATGGCGCAGTTCCGCGTTGAGCACTTCACGAACTTCCGACAGGGCCATCATGGGCGGCCTCCGGCGGATGCAGCGCCGACCAGCGTTGCGACGAACTCTCGATCGCTGAACGCTCGCACGTCGTGTCCGTAGGTCTGGGTTTCCTCGTGACCCTTGCCGGCGACGACAACGACATCGTCGCGACTCGCCAGCGCCACAGCAGCGCGGATCGCACTGGCGCGGTCGTGGATGACCTGCACCGATGCGCGCGCCGGTTCGCTGACGCCGGCAAGAATGTCTGAACTGATGGCCTCGGCTGACTCGCTGCGCGGATTGTCGTCGGTGACGAAGGCGACGTCGGCGAGCTGCTCGACTGCAGCACCCATCAGCGGGCGCTTGCCGCGATCACGGTCACCACCGCAACCGAACACGCAGATCACCCTGCCCGGCGCGTGCGCGCGCACTGCGCTGAGGATCTGGCGCAGCGCATCCGGTGTATGCGCGTAGTCGACCACGACCAGCGATGCAGCCTGCGCACCGCGATAGCCCTCGATGCGACCGGGGACGGTCTGCGACTGCGCGAGCGCTGCGACAACGGCATCGACGGCATGACCACGCGCGAGCAACACCGCGGCGGCAGCCATCAGGTTGTAGGCATTGAAACGGCCGAGCAGACGACTCTGCAACTGTGCCTTGCCCCAGGATGTATCGAGCGTCAGCGCAATGCCGTCCGGCGTCAGCCGCAGATCTCGACCGATCACATAGTCGGATGCCTGCGGCGTGTCACCATCGATCCCATAGACGATAACCTGGGCCTTGCCGCGCTGCGTCGCCGCCCACTGCGCGCCATGTGCATCGTCGCGGTTGAGCACGACGCTCGACAGTTCGGCACGCTCGAACAGACGGCGCTTGGCAGCGGCGTAGTGCTCGACCGTGCCGTGATAGTCCAGGTGATCGCGCGTGATATTGGTCAGCACGGCGACGTCAAAATGCATGCCGGCGATCCGTGACTGATCGAGGGCATGCGACGACACTTCCATCGCCAGCGCCTGTGCACCGTCGGCACGCATGCCGGCCACATTGCGCTGCAGGCTGACGGCATCCGGCGTGGTGTGCGTTGCGCTGCGCAGCGCACCGACGCGACCGAGGCCGATCGTGCCGATATAAGCGCAAGGCACGCTCAGACGATCCAGCGCCTGAGCGATCAGATAGGTTGTCGAGGTCTTGCCGTCGGTGCCGGTGACACCGACACAGAACATGCGTGCCGAAGGTTGGCCGTAGAAGCGTGCGGCGATCTCGCCGGCGCGCTGCGACAGATTCGGCACCGCAACGTGCGGGACTACCGCATCCGGCTCGGCACAGCCGGGCGCCGGTTCCCAGGCAACTGCTGCCGCTCCGCGTGATACGGCCTGATCGAGATGGATTAAGCCATGAGCGCCGCGACCGCTGCAGGCGAGGAACAGATCGCCCGGTGACACGCGCCGCGAATCGAGTTCGATACCAGCCACTTCGACATCCGGCGCCGGCACGTCATAACCGGCGAGCAGTGAAGGCAGAGCGTGGGCGGCGCTCATGTGTTCGGCCCGGTGGTCGATGCAGAGACCGACGGGAAGGCGACCGTGCGCGATACGGCCGGCGTCAGCTCCGGTCCATCCGTGCCTTCCGGCGAGATCTGCAACAGGCGCGCGGCGTCCTGCATCACTCGCGAGAACACCGGCGCAGCGACCAGGCCGCCGTAATAGCCTTCGGCCTTGGGCTCGTCGATCATCACGAGGCCCACCAGGCGGGGGTGTTGCGCCGGCACCATGCCGACGAACAGCGACTGATGCCGGTTGCCGTCGTAGCCACCATTGACCGACACCTTGCGTACCGTACCGGTCTTGCCGGCGACGTCGTAGCCGGCAATCGCCGCGCGGCGCGCAGTGCCTTGCGGCGTCACCACCTGCTCCAGCATGTGGCGCACGTCGCGCGCCGTCTTTGCCGATACGGCACGCTGCGGCGGCTGCGGCCGGCCACCGCGCACGAGGCGAATCTGCGGCATCAGGCCGTCATTCGCCAATGCTGCGTAACCGCGCAGCAGATGCAGTGCATTGAGCGAAAAGCCGTAGCCATACGAAGCGGTGGCTGTCGCAATCTGGCCCCAGTCGCTGAAATGGCGCAGCACCGACGTCGCCTCGCCCGGGAAGCCCGTGTACACCGGTTCTCCGAATCCGAAGCGCTGATAGCCAGACCACACCGCTTCCGCGCCCAGCGTCATGCCGATCTTCGCCGCACCGACGTTGCTCGACTTGCTGAGCAGCTTGGCCAGATCGACCACCCCTTCCGGATGCACATCGCGCACGGTCAGCGCACCGACCTTGTACGTGCCCGGCGTGGTGTCGATCAGGCTCGTGGTCTGGAACAGGCCCAGCTCGAGCGCCTGCGCGACCAGAATCGGCTTGACCGTTGAGCCCGGCTCGAAAGAATCGACAATCGCGCTGTTGCGCGAACCCTTGGAGCCGCGCTCGCCCGGATTGTTCGGATTGAAGCCCGGTTGCGCGGCAATTGCGATGATGTCGCCATTGGCGCTGTCGGCAATCACGATGATGCCGCCACGCGCCTTGTTTTTTGCTACCGCTTCCTTCAGCTCGCGATAGGCCAGATACTGAATGCGCAGATCGATCGTCAGCGAAACATCATCGCCGGATTCGGCTTCGCGAAACTCCAGATCATCGTCAACGACGCGGCCAGCGCGATCACGCACGACGCGCCGTTCGCCGTTGCTGCCGGACAGCACCGCTTCCTGCGCCTTCTCGATGCCTTCGAGACCGTTGCCTTCGCGACCGGTAAAGCCAACCAGCTGTCCGGCCACTTCACCTGCCGGGTAGTAGCGCGCATAAGAGGGCTCTGAGAACACGCCCGGCGCCTTCAGCGACAGCACGCGCTTGGCCTCGGTCGGCGACATCGGCTCGCTGATGTAGACAAACTTGCGATCCTGACGTGCCTTGAGAAAGCCCTGCAGTTCGGCCGGACGGCGGTTGAGCAACTTGGCAATCGCGGTGACGTGCTCGGAAGACTCCAGCAGCGCCGACGGCACAGCCCAGATCGTCTCGACCGGCGCAGACAGGGCCAGCGGCTCGCCGCGGCGATCAAGAATCGCGCCGCGATGCGCCGGAATGATCATTGTCCGCACATGCCGCTTGTTGCCTTCCTTCTGCAGGAACTCACGTTCGAGTACCTGCAGCTGGAAAGCGCGCCCGAGCACGATCATTGCGCCAAAGGACATCACGCCGACAACGAAACGTCGCCGCCATGCACCAACCGGTTCTGCACCGCGATTGCGGATCGCGGTCATGCCACCACCTTCATAGGCGCGTCAGAAACTGCGCGGCGCATGAGTGATCCCGCTCCCGCGCCCGTTTGTGATGCGCGCATTGCACGGTTCTTGGCGCCGTGTCGCGCGCTCATGGCCGCGCTCCGATGATCACGTAGTCACGCGGTTCGACCATACCGAGCTGTTCGCGCGCAAGCTTGTCGACGCGGTTGTTGTGCGCCAGCGTCGCCTCTTCGAGTTGCAGCTGCGCCCATTCCATCTCAAGACGCTCACGCTCGCTGCGCATTGCATCGCGCTCTGCGACCAGGGCGCGATTCTCGTGCTTGGTGCGCACGACGGCCAGTGCCGACACCATCACGGCGATGGACAGCGCCAGGGGCATCATCAGCGCGCCGCGCTTCATGGCAGGCGCTCCGCAATGCGCAGCACCGCGCTGCGTGCGCGCGGATTCTCCGCGCATTCGGCCGTCGTCGGAAACTGCTTGCCGTGCAGCTTGAGGCGCGGCACGTCGCTGCGCGCGACATCGCGCAGATAGCGCTTGACCATGCGGTCTTCCAGCGAGTGGAAGCTGATCGCGACCAGCCGCCCGCCCGGCGCAAGGACATCGACTGCGGCACTGAGCACGGTCTCGAGTACTTCGAGTTCGCGATTGATGAAGATGCGGATGGCCTGGAAGCTGCGCGTGGCCGGATGGATCGTGCGGCTGCGCGGACCGGGCACGGCAGCGATCAGTGCGGCGAGCTGCGCCGTCGTCGTGATCGGTGATTCGTCACGCGTCATGACGATGCGCTTGGCAATGCGGCGGCTGTTGCGCTCATCGCCGTAACGCCACAGCACATCGGCGATGTCGAACTCTTCGGCACGCGCGAGCCACTGCGCTGCCGACTCGCCTGTCGCATTGTTCATGCGCATATCGAGCGGGCCGTCCTTGCTGAAGCTGAACCCGCGCTCGGCGTTGTCGAACTGCGGCGACGACACGCCAAGGTCCATCAAGACGCCGTCGACCCGCCCGGCAATGCCCTGCTCGGCCGCGAGTGCAGCGAGGCCGGAGAAATTGCAGTGGTACAGATGGAAGTTGGACACACCGGCGAACTCGCGTTGGCCATGCGCAATCGCTTCGGGATCCTGGTCCAGTGCATGCAGCGTACCGTTGCCGGCAAGTGCATCGAGGATCGCGCGGCTGTGACCACCACGGCCGAAGGTGCAGTCGACAATGATCGGCGCGCCCGCAGCCTGACGCGTCAGCTCGGAATCGAGGGCAAGACCGGTGAGCGCTTCATCAAGCATCACCGGTCGGTGGGCTGTCATAGTGGCGTCAGACCCGGAAGAGCGGTCGGCAGAGGCGCAATCGAAGGGCATCTTCGGGCCTCACCGTCGCAACGTCCGGAAGGCATCAGCGAGCGATGCCTGCAGATTCGAACCTTCCCCAAAACGCGCATCCCACTGCGCCTGCGACCACAGGTCAAACCGGGTGTCCTGCCCCATCAGTACAGCAGCGCCTTCCAGTGGCACGTACTTGCGCAGCATCGGCGACAGCAGCACCCGACCCGCCTTGTCGATCTCGGTTTCGACCGCGAAGCCGACGAAGACCTGCTTGAGTGATTCGGCGATCGCACGATCTTCCATCTGCTGGATGTCGCGCACGATGCGCTCGAATTCCGGCAGCGGATAAATCTCGAGACAGGGGTTGGGCCCCCGGGTGATCACCAGCTGCGAATCGCAGAGTTCAGTCAGCGCCACGCGAAAGCGCGCCGGGATCGCAATGCGACCCTTGTCGTCCACCGACAACTGATGTGAGCCTGCGAACATTGCTGATTGTGGAGGTTTCCCCCACTGTCTCCCACTTTCCACCACGTCAACGCACTATACGCTGGCGACCCAGCCCTAGCAAGCACTGTTTTAGGCAAAAATCCCTGTAAAACATGGGCTTATATCGATTGCTTCGCTGCAGCATCGATAGTGATTGAAAACAACAAATTAGAAGACTTTCTTAAAGTTGATTAAGAAGTTTAGCCAGGGTCATGCCCGCGATCACGGTGAGTTCGCCCGATGATCGCGCCGACATCGCCCTGCCCTGGCACCAAAAGCACGTAAAAAACACCCGACCGTTCCCTAGTTCAGGTAATGGCCGCCCACCGCAACCCATGCGGGCCCGCCAGACGAAGCGCAAAAAAGGGAGTCGGCCTGTAAGCCGGGTTTTGTGCCAGACGCTTGCGCGCCTGCGACAATCATTCCTCTAGGCACGATGTCGCCATCGTGCTCAAGCAACCTACCCGGAAGGCACGCGGGCCGCGTGTCGTGCGAACGAGTCGCACACCTTCCCTATTTGGTCTTGCTCCAGGTGGGGTTTACCGTGCCGGTCTGTTGCCAGACTCGCGGTGCGCTCTTACCGCACCGTTTCACCCTTGCCTGTGACACACAACTTGCGTTGCGGCCCATCGGCGGTTTGCTTTCTGTTGCACTGGCCGTCGGCTCACGCCGCCCAGGCATTACCTGGCACCTTGCCCTATGGAGCCCGGACTTTCCTCCCTCGCGCAAGCGCGACGGCGATTGTCTGGCCGACTCCCACGCGCATTATCCCACTAATCCGCGCCACCGAAGGTGGAAATGCCGACTAAATGGCATGAATGCCGCTAGAGTGCTGGCCTGTTTTTTCCAGTTTCAGGAACCTTGCGATGGCACTTCAACAGATTCAGGTACATACAACGGTGCAGGCACCGGTCGAAGCGGTTTTTGCGTTCTTCGCCGATCACGAAAAGTTCGCGACCCTGCTCGGCGGCCGCTGCCGCCGCGTCAAGGACGGCGAAGACGACCCGAATGGCCTGGGCTCGGTGCGCCAGATCGGCAGCGGCCCGCTGTCGTTCGACGAAACCGTTGTCACGTTCAAGCGCAACCAGCAGATCGAATACGCGATCACCCGCGGCACGCCACTGAAGAACCATCGCGGCACGATCAACTTCAAGTCAGTCGACGGCGCAACCGTCATCGATTACTCGATCCGCCTTGAGGGCAAATTCCCGTTGATCGGCCCGATCGTGGCCCACGCGCTGCGCTTTGCGTGGAAGCACAACAGTCCGCGGGTGCTGGCGAAGCTGGAAGCGGCTCACGCCTGACGCGTGAGCTGTTGCGGTCTCTCGATACACCGCACTGCGTGCGGCACTCGAGACGAACGGAGGCTTCTTGTGACAACTG
>JALYJV010000173.1 GCA_030775105.1 Pseudomonadota bacterium
GTCACATTCCAGGAGATCGCTACCTGCTGATAGACGTGAAAGTCGTCGAGGCCGCCGAAAACAGTCCCCGATACGCGAGCATCGGCATCAAACAGCGCCGATCCGCTGGATCCGGGTTGAGCTGCCGGAACCGTCTCATCAGTGACATATGTTGTCCAGCAACGAATACCCTCAGCTATGCAGTTCTGCGAAAATGCGCGCTCAAAGCGGGCGACGACTTGATCGAAGTTCTGAGAGTGCGACACGCTGCTGAGTTGGGATGCCGGCACCGGGTGAGGGGCATCAAAGTCTCTGGTCCGAGCGTCAATGCCCGCAAAGAACTTCGGCGTGTTGGCTGGCAGCGGTTCGTCCATTTCGATAAGCCACATATCGCCATTTACAACCCGATGCTCGGCGCCGGCCGCGAGCACCGGCCTGGAACTTACAACGATGGGCTGCCCGCACGGTGTGATCGAATCACCGTGCAATTGGATCGAGGCTGCGGCCGCGTCCCAGTCGTAACTATCGAGGTTTGAGTAGTCCGGCGAGCCGCTAGCGCGATTTGGATCGCGCACTCCGCAGTGAGCTGCGGTCAGCACAAACGGACGCTGATCCTTGTGGGTATTGTTTACAAGGACACCCGAGCAGTTGCCGACATTGGCAACAGAGACGTTCAGCGTCGCTCGTGAGTGCCGATCAAGCTCCGGCAGATAACACGCCACGTTATATACGTCGGTCGCCGCAGCTTTCGCATAGACACGAGGTTCAATGCGGAAGCCCGCCTGCAGTTGATCGATCTCGAGATTGAACTCGCCTTGGCGATCCGCCGGGATCCAGGCTTCGATTTCCAGATGCTGGCCCTGCGTGATTGACGACCAGAGGGTGCCGCGCTTAGTGATGCGCGACGCTTGGTCAACTCCATCTACGAAAAGTGCGCCGCCGGCCGGTACTCTCACGGAAGAGGCGCGGAAGCTGACGCTGAGCGCGCCTGTTACGTCGATGCTGTGCTGCCACAGCAGGAAGCCATCAAGGACGCTCCAGGTGCCAGCTGAATTGGCTGTGGCTCTGTACTCGAGCGGGATCGCGAAGCGCTCGGGAGAGGCATAGTTGGCCGCCCTCTCTCGATCGAATGTCATTAGAGATGGGGCGGCGCCAGCTCGGGCGGCAGCCAAAGGCGACATAGAAAGAAATAGAGCAGTCCAAATCGTCACGACAATTGAGTGCGCGATCGCAGTCAAGGATGTGAGGATCCATTGTTTTCGACTTTGCATCGGTTCATTCCTCTCGTCGGCAGGCTGAATATGTCAAAACTGCATATGCTGAAAGTGACTATAGGTTCTGTATCCCATGGCAGGCAAGAAACCATGGGATCAAAGGCGACTACGTCTTCAGAAACTGCTGAAGGACGCACGTCTTTCGGCGGGCTTTATGCAAAGCGAACTGGCCGAACGGATCGGTTCGGATCAGAGCTTTGTTTCTCGCTATGAGCGCGGCGAGCGGCGATTGGACCTCGTGGAGCTTGAAACCATTTGCAAGGCGTGCGGCATTCGCCTCTCGGATTTAGTTCTCGCTTTTGAGCGCGGCGAAGGTGCAACCCGCAAAGCGCGCACGTGATTTGAGCGCGTTTCCCCGACAGAACACGTCGACTGCTCGATCTATTGCTAGCGCGCCGTGCATAGAACACAATGCACCCATGGCGATCTTCACCAACATCTTCCTCATACCCGGCGGCATACGCGCACGCAATTGCGCGCATGACCTTGCCCGGGTAGCTCAACGGTAGAGCAGTGGCCTTATAAGCCAACCGGTCCCTTCGGGACCGCTGCGCCAGATTAGCGACAGGTTGCCGGTTCGAATCCGGCCCCGGGTACCACTGAAGTGGTTTCTGGAGTGTTGTCGTGTCGAGAACCAAAGTGCCGCATCCCGGCGACATCTATGGCCAAGCCCGAGCCCATCTGGCCGAGCTCAGGGCGACCTATCCTTCCCAGTTTTGTCCCGACGATATCGGTGACCTGATCCACAGGTCCTGGCCCGATGGGTGGCATTCCCTCGTCGCCTCTGTCTGCGATTTCGCAGCGAAGCATTATCCGGACGTGCAGTGGGGCCAGATCGGCGAGAAGTATGGCGGGCTGCGGATGTATTTCGGGGGCGCCAATATCCGCGTCAATCTGCATATGCGGGCTGGGCTTCTATCTTTCGAGATTGACAACAACGAAGGGAAGCCCCTGCCTGAGCTGCAGGAGCTGATCAATCGCACCGAAGCGCTGTCCATGAAGACCTGTGCTCTGTGCGGCGTCCAGGATGGCGCCGAGCGTCACGTCGAGCGTCGCAATCTCGGCGGCTGGCTGCTGGCCACGTGCGATGAATGCGTCCCACTCATCAACGCCTATCAAGCACTCCCCTTCGCGCAGCGGTGATTCATGAAAATCCGGATCTACTCTGACCTGCACATCGAGTTCGGTCGTTCGGACCCCATGTTCGACCGGCGCGGCGGCGAAGAGCTCGTCGTGCTCGCGGGCGACATCGACCTGGGCGTCGCCGGCATCAACTGGGCGAGAGAGAAGTTCCCGCATGTGCCGGTCGTCTATGTGCTCGGCAACCACGAGTACTACGGCTTTGATTTCGATCAGATGCTCAAGGAGATTCGCGCATTCGCGCACGGAACCAACGTGCATGTCCTCGAAGAGGATCACTTCGACATCGGCGGCATTCGCGTGCTCGGAACGACCCTGTGGACCGATTTCGAGGCCTACGGCGCCGAGCACAAGGACATGGCCATGCAGTGGGCCATTGAGAGCATGAACGACTTCCGGGCGATCAAGGATTCTGGCCACGTCTTGACGCCCCAGAGAACGGTGCAAGCATTTCAGCGCAGCGTCGCTTGGCTTACTCGGCAGATTGACGAGGCTGATCGCCCGCTCGTGGTCGTCACCCACCATGCGCCCACGATGGCGACGATTTCTCCGCGCTACGAGGGGATGATCAGCAACGCCGCCTACCACTCGAACCTAGATCGGCTGCTGCGAGCGCCGGTCCTCATGTGGGTGCACGGGCATACGCATTACTGCGCCAACAGAAATATCAATGGCGTTCGAGTTGTATCGAACCAGTGGGGATATCCAAAAGAAAACGTCGTCGGTTTTCGCAAGGACGGCTTGTTCCATCTGGCGATCTCGAACAGCGCTGCCATTTTCAGCAGCACCAATGAACACACACGAGCATCAGGAGGCGACATGCACGGCGGAACGAGAGTTTAGGGCGGTAGAAACGGGACATTCTCCGGCGACTATTGCAGCCGGCAACACACACAAGGATGCGGAGGCCCATATGGACGGTGGATCGAGAGTCTAGGGCGTTGGATGCAAGGCGCTTCTCGGAGCGGCATCGCGTTCGGCCTGTCGTCGACGGCTGATGGATCCGACCTTCGAAGAATGCCTTCCAACGATGGAAGGGGTCCGGGAATCAGCCTGGACCCCTCAGCCCGGATGACAACATGCTTCGCAATTCTGAAAGGCACTATGTCCGCGACGCCACCCGGCGCGGGCGGGTTCTGGTGGTTGGAGATATTCACGGACAGTTCGAGATGTTCCAGCGGCTGCTCAAGCTCGCCGAGTTCGATAGCGCCAAGGACTTCGTGTACGCGCTAGGGGATCTCATTGATCGTGGACCCGACAGTCCGGCGGTTCTCAATTGGTTCGCCTCGCCCGGCAGAAGCGCAAGCCTTATGGGCAACCACGAAGCGATGATGCTTGATGCCCTTGATGACTTTGAGTTGGGCGGCATCTGGTGGCATAACGGTGGTGAATGGTCGCGACACGTGACCCCCTCCACCATGCACCTGTACCGCTGCATGGCCTGCCAAATGCCGATGACGGCTGAGCTCGTCTATCCGTCGGACTTTCGTGTCGGGCTGATCCACGCAAATATCCGCCCGGGCGTAGCGTGGTCCGAACTGGAGAACCTCGGCGCCAAGCCGGGCGACTTCGCGCGCGACTGGGACAAGATCGATTCGGCCAGTGCCCTGTGGGGCCGTTCCCGATTCCAGGCGGACGCATTTCTACGATCGGTCGGCGATGCGAACACGATGTCTGCGGACCGCCGCGAGTCGGTGTGGAAAAACATCCAACCGGTCGAGGGCATCGATCTGGTGATCAGCGGCCACTCCCCGATCCCCAACGGACTGCCTCGTGGCCGCGGCAACGTCCTCTGGATCGATACCGGCGCTGGCAACAACGGCCTACTGACGGCAGTTGATCCGTACGCGTGGACCTATTGGCAGGTCGGCAAAGAGGCGTCAGAAAACTGGGGGCCGCTGGACCTCCCTGACCTTGCGCCGATTCCGGAGTCGCTACGTCCCATCTCGGATCAGTGCTAAGAGGCCTAGCAACAGGAGCAGACCATTGCGGTCGCCAAGCTCAGATATCGCAGATGGCCAGTGCGGCAGGCGGAAACTTCTCCTGCCGCAGAATATCTCCATCGAACCAGACGCATGTAGCCCTAACTTGTGGCGCGTACTCCTCATCACTGGGGTACGTGACATTAGGGATCGGAATATAGGAAACGGTCATGCGGGGCCCGCCGCCGCTCTTGAGCATCACGACGTCTCCGACCTTCACAGTATTCATTAGGCCAACTCCTTTTCTCGTGGGTAAAGAATCTCGAATTGCATTACCGCGCCAATTTCTTTGCGATGCGCGGCGCGAGCGCGTGGTAGTAGCGGGTCACCATGCTCAACGTCTTATGGCCGGAGATAAACATGACCTCGGGCAAACTCAGTCCGTAGTGATCGGCTCTCTCGATCAATTCGCTGATGGCTTCATGCCGCAAGTCATGGAATCGAAAATTCTCGACCCCTGATCGGCGACGGACGCGATTCCATGC
>JALYJV010000174.1 GCA_030775105.1 Pseudomonadota bacterium
GTCTGCGTCTGAGAAACCAGTGAAGCACGCCGGCCCTGACAGTGTCGAGTGCGACCGCGGCAAGCAGCAGCAGCGCGGCTGCGCGACAATGCGCGCCCACTCAACCAAGAACTTCCGCCGGGCACGACGGTCGATCCGTAGCCCTCGACGTCCCTCACTTTCCAATCATGCGCAGCCTGATCATTGCCCTGTTGCTCGCCCTGCTCTCCGGTCTGGGCGGCTTTGCCGCTTACGAGTGGCTGGTAAGCCCGAATGTGATCAAGGGTCAGGCCGCGCCGGATATCGTCATTACCGACATTGACGGTCAGGCCCATTCACTGTCGTCATTGCAGGGCAAATGGGTGCTGATCAATTTCTGGGCGTCATGGTGCGCACCGTGCATGGATGAGCTGCCGCTGCTGGTCGAAGCCCAGCAACGCTACGGTGCGCGCGGGCTGCAGCTGATCGGTCCGGCACTCGACGAACGCGACCCGGTGCTTGCCGTGGTCAAGCATTTTGGGATTAACTACCCCGTCAGCGCCGACTTCAACGGTGCCAGCACGGCGATGGAACTGCTGGGAAACCAGCGTGGCGCACTGCCATACAGCGTGCTGCTGAACCCTCAAGGCCAGATCGCCGAAGCGGTGCTCGGCAGTCTGACCGCCGAATCGCTGGAAACCCTGATTACCAGACATCTCGGCCCATAAGCATCACATCAGACAGATCTGACATAAAGTTGCAGCGATCTGCTGTCAATTGCGGCCATCTTGCGTTCTTTACGCCGCTTCATGCAGAATGGGGAAAACCCCATATGGCGATACCGCTGCTTGAGTACCCTGCTCCTCATCAATGGGCCCAACCTGAATCTGTTGGGCACACGCGAACCCGGCGTCTACGGTCACCGGACGCTGGCTGACATCGAGCTCGCCTTGCGTGAAGAGGCGACCGCACTCGGCCATGAATTGCGCAGCTTCCAGAGCAATCACGAGGGTGAACTGGTCGACCGCGTGCAGCAGGCGCGCGGCGACCAGACCCGCTTCATCCTGATCAACCCGGGCGCCTATACCCACACCAGCATCGCCCTGCGCGATGCCCTGCTGGCGGTGGCGATTCCGTTCATCGAAATCCATTTGTCCAACGTGCATGCGCGAGAGGAATTTCGCCGGCACTCCTATCTATCCGATGTTGCCGCGGGTGTGATCGCTGGCTGCGGGCCGCTGGGCTATCGCCTCGCCCTGCTGGCCGCGCACGACCGCCTTGCAGCACCACCACAGTAAGCCCCCGGAGGGCACCATGGATCTGCGCAAGATCAAGACCCTGATTGAACTGGTTGAACAGAGCGGCATTTCCGAACTCGAGGTCCGCGAAGGCGAAGAGTCCGTACGCATCGCCCGCCAGACCCTGGCACCGCCAGTGCAGTACGTCGCAGCACCGGCGCCGGCGCAGGCCCTGGCTGCGGCGCCCGCCGCTCCGGCGGCCAGTGCCGCACCGGCTGCTGCTGCAGCGGCGGACAATCGCAAGATCGTGCGCGCGCCGATGGTCGGCACCTTCTATCGCTCGCCGTCACCGGCGGCCAAGCCCTTCGTGGAAGTCGGCCAGACGGTCAAGGCCGGACAGGCGCTGTGCATCATCGAAGCAATGAAGATGCTCAACCAGATCGATTCGGAACTCACCGGCGTGATCGTCGAGATCCTGGTCGAGAACGACAAGCCGGTCGAGTTCGACCAGCCGATGTTCGTGATCGAGTGAGTGGCCTGATATCGCCCCGGCACCACGCGAGCACGGCAGGCCAATGAAAGAAATCAAGAAGATTCTCATCGCCAATCGCGGTGAAATCGCGCTGCGCATCCTGCGCTCCTGCCGCGAACTGGGCATCAAAACGGTCGCGATCTACTCGACTGCGGACCGCGAACAGAAGCACGTCAAGCTCGCCGACGAGGCGGTGTGCATCGGCCCGCCGCAGGCCGGGCGCAGCTATTTGAACATGGCGGCGATCATCTCCGCCGCCGAGATCACCCAGGCAGACGCCATCCATCCGGGGTACGGCTTCCTGTCCGAGAACGCCGATTTCGCCGAATCCGTCGAGAAATCCGGCTTCATCTTCATCGGTCCGCAGCCTGAAACCATCCGCCTGATGGGCTCCAAGACCAATGCCAAGGCCGCAATGATTGCGGCTGGCGTACCCTGCGTACCCGGCTCCGACGGCGTATTGCCGGAAGACGACGCCGAGTGCCTGGCGATCGCAGCGAAGGTCGGCTATCCGGTGCTGATCAAGGCCGTCTCCGGCGGCGGCGGTCGCGGCATGCAGGTCGTGCGCACCGAAGGCGAACTGCTCAACAAGATCAGCATCGCGCGCACCGAGGCGCTCAACGCGTTCAAGGACGCCTCCGTGTTCATGGAGAAGTACCTGGAGCTGCCGCGCCACATCGAATTCCAGGTGCTGTCCGACGGCCAGGGCAACGCGATCCATCTCGGTGAGCGTGACTGCTCGATGCAGCGCCGCAACCAGAAGGTCGTCGAGGAATCGCCGGCACCGGGCATCACGCCGGCGCAACGCGCGGAGATCGGTGCGCTGTGCGTCGCCGCCTGCATCCGCATCGGCTACCGCGGTGCCGGCACCTTCGAGTTCCTCTACGAAGACGGCCAGTTCTACTTCATCGAAATGAACACGCGCATCCAGGTCGAGCATCCGGTGACCGAGATGGTCACGGGCATTGACCTGATTCGCGAGATGATCTCGATTGCCGATGGCCATCCGCTGGCACTCAAGCAGGAAGACATCGAGTTCCGCGGTCATGCGATCGAATGCCGCATCAACGCCGAGCATCCGCGCAACTTCACGCCGTCACCGGGTGAGATCAAGAAGTATCACGCGCCGGGCGGCCCGGGCGTGCGTCTCGATTCGCACTGCTACGCCGGCTATCGTGTACCGCCGCACTACGATTCGATGATCGGCAAGCTGATCTGCTGGGGCCCAAGCCGCCGTTCGGCAATCTCGCGCATGAACCAGGCGCTGGCGGAAATGGTGTTCGAAGGCATACAGGTCAACATTCCGCTGCAGCGCCGCATCATGTCCGACCCGGTGTTCCAGGAAGGCACCCATCACATTCACTATATGGAACACATGCTCAGCGAATGGGACGCCGAGGAATAATTCGGATTGATGTGTCTGCATGCAGCACGGCCCTGGCCCAGCGCCGGGGCTTTTCTTTGATGCGCGCGCGATGAGCACTCAGCTCAACGAACCGCTATACGAAACGCTCAAACACCGCTTCGGCTTTGATCGTTTCCGCCCAGGCCAGGAAGAAGT
>JALYJV010000175.1 GCA_030775105.1 Pseudomonadota bacterium
CCATAGCGCTGCATGAAATCCGCGAAGTGCGGATCGAACAGCATCGGCACGTGGCCGAAGAAGTCATGAAAGATGTCCGGTTCGACCAGATAGTCGAACTCCTCGGGCTTGCGCAGCCAGACGGTGACCGGAAAGCGCCGCGCCGCAAGCTGGCCAAAGAACTGTTCATTCGGAATCAGGCCGGGTACGGCGAGCAGCCGCCAGCCGGTTCGCGCCTCAAGCACATCGCTGACCTGGTTCAGATCCGGAATGCCCTCGGCACAGCGGGTCTGCGCCAGACCCTGGGCGAACTCGCGGCAGGCGTACGTCGCGACCAGCTCGGACTGCCGGGCGTAAAGCCGCCGCCATAACACGTGATCGGCCTCGCTGTAGCTGTGCCACGACTGTTCAACGGTGAAATCGGCACGCGCCCGGCTGTAGTCGCCGCGCAGTGCGTTGGTGGTGTTGGCGCCGTACATGCTGACCTCGTTGATGCGGCAGGTTCGTTCTGCACTTTAGCGCCGATCTACCGCTTGTTTACTGCATATTCACACCAATTCGATATCAATATGGGTGATACTCACTATTAATCCGTCACTTCTTGGTGATTTCATGCAAACCGATCTGGATCGCCTTGACCGCCGCATCCTCGGCGAACTGCAGGCCGACGGCCGCCTCTCCATCGTCGAACTCGCCGAGCGCGTCGCGCTGTCGCCGACCGCCTGTCAGCGCCGCGTTCGCAAGCTCGAAGAAACCGGGGTGATCGAACGCTATGCCGCCGTGCTCAGCCCCAAGGCCCTCGGCCAGCAAGTCGAAGCCTTCGTGCGCGTCAGCATCGAGCGCCAGTCACGTGACGTCACGCTGGCGTTCGAGGAAGCGATCCGCCGCCGTCCAGAAATCCGCGCCAGCTACGTGATGACCGGCGATCTCGACTTTCTGCTGCATGTGCTGGTACCGGATCTGCAGGCCTTCGCCGAATTCTCGATGCGCGTACTGATCGGCTTGCCCGGCGTGAAGGACGTGCGCTCCAGCCTGGTGCTGGAAGCGATTAAGAAAGATCAGGGTCTGCCGCTGGACGGCTGAGATTCATAATGAGCCTTAATATCGTCTTTAAAATATAAAGGACAATATTTAATCACAGTCTGCCGCACGGCCAGTGATTGCGTCTCAGATCCGGAAACGATCCGCCGCTTCGATCAATGTCGCGAGAATGCCGGGCTCACTCGCCGCATGGCCCGCATCCGGCACGACGATGAGCTCGGATTCCGGCCAGGCGCGATGCAGATCCCAGGCGGATTTCATCGGGCAGACGACGTCGTAGCGGCCCTGGACGATGACACCGGGAATCTCGCGCAGCTTGTGCGCCTGCGAGAGCAGGAAGTCGTCCTGCTCGAAAAAACCCTTGTTGATGAAGTAGTGGCACTCGATGCGTGCGAACGCTTCAGCGAACTTGTCTTCGCCAAAACGACCTGCCGCGTCCGGCGCCAGCATCAGCTTGCTGGTCGACCCTTCCCACACGCTCCATGCGCGCGCGGCGCGCAGTCGTTCGAGCGCGTCGGGACTGGTCAGGCGTTTGTAGTACGCGCGGACGAAGTCGCCGCGCTCGGCCTCCGGAATCGTCTGCACGTAGGGCTCCCAAGCGTCCGGGAAAATCCAGCTGGCACCTTCCTGGTAGAACCACCGGATCTCCGCCGCGCGCAGCAGGAAAATGCCGCGCACGATCAGCGCAGCACAGCGCTGCGGATGGGTGACCGCGTAGGTCAGCCCTAGCGTCGAGCCCCAGGAACCACCGAAGACAACCCAGCGCTCGATGCCCAGCGCGCCGCGGATGTGCTCCATGTCGGCGACGAGATCCCAGGTCGTGTTCTCGCGCAGCTCGGCATGCGGCGTCGAGCGGCCGCAGCCGCGCTGGTCGAACAGGACGATGCGGTAGTGGCTGGGATCGAAAAACTGGCGATGCCAGGCTTCGCAGCCGCCGCCGGGCCCGCCGTGGACGAACACCACCGCCTGACCGTCCGGATTGCCGCATTCCTCGACGTAGATGTCGTGGATATCGGACACCTTGAAGCGATGCGTACGGTAGGGTTCGATCGCCGGGTACAGACGCGTCATGGCTGAGCTGCTCGCAGGAAGTCGGGCCAGATAGAGTAGCCGTTGCGGTCGCGACGAGGGAGAAAGGAATCCACCTAAATTGCACTGGTGGGCGCCTTTGGTCAGTCACGGTGCGCGCCTGGTACAAAACTCATTGCTGACACTGCGGATGCGCCGTACCATTCCCCCATGAAGTTTTGTCTGGCTACTCTGTCTCGCATGAATTTACGCTCAGTGATCGCTCCTCGGCGCACTTTTCCTTCTCTCTCTGTGTCGCTGATGATCGGCCTGATGGCACTGCTGGGCAGCGCAACCGTCACCGCCAATCCCGCTGATGATTCGCTCCACGCCGATGCACCACCCGAATTGCGGGACGCACTGCGGAATGCAATGCAGGACACGACACCTGGCAACACGAAGCCCCGCGCTCCAGGTGCGCGTCTTGACGCATTGACCAACGTGGACTTTCCTGCGCTGCCCGCAGCGCCGGCGGCGGGTGTTCCGGCAGGACCGATCTCCGTCGCACCTGCAGCAGGTTCTGTCGCACTCGCGGCGCCGGCGCAGCGACTGAGCAGCGACAAGCTGTTCCCCCGCTACGAAGCGCTGACCCCGGCCGTTTCGTTCTGGAAAAAGGTTTTCGGCGAGTATTCGACGCTGCAGACCGTGATCCACTCCACCGAGTACCCGCACAAGGTTTTGCGCGTGCTCGACTTCCGCACCGAAGCGGTATCGATGTCGGAAGTAGCGCTGTACAACTACCGCAAGCGCGCCGAGTCGCAGGGACGCGAAGCGATGGAGAAGCTGATTCGGGGCATCGAGGCGCGCCGCGCGTCGCCGCAATCGATGAGCTCCGAGGAGCGCCGCGTGTTCATGATGTTCTCGGACGTCAGCGGCAATCCGTTCCCGCGTATCCGCGAGTCGCTGCGTACCCAGCGCGGACTGCGTGAGCGTACTGAGGAAGCCTTGCGCGTTTCCGACAGTTACATTCCGTACATGGAGCAGATCTTCTCCGGCTATGGACTGCCGAAGACGCTCACACGCCTGCCGCTCGTCGAGTCGAGCTTCAATCTGGCGGCATATTCGAAATCCGGCGCAGCGGGCATCTGGCAGTTCATCCCTTCGTCGGCCAAGATCTACATGCGCCTGAACGAAGTCGTCGACGACCGCCGCGATCCATGGACTTCGACCGACGCCGCCGCGCGTCACCTGCGCGACGACTACGCGATGCTGCAGGACTGGCCGCTGGCGCTCACCGCCTACAACCATGGCCGCAACGGCATTTCGCGCGGGCTCAAGGCCACCGGCGGCAAGACCATCGTTGACCTGATCAAGCATTACGACAATCCGCGCTTCGGCTTTGCCGGCAAGAACTACTACGCGGAGTTCCTCGCGGCGATCGACGTCGAGCGCGACTGGCGCAACCGCAAGGACACGCCGGCTGGCCATACGCCGCTGAACTTCGAAGTCGTCGAAACCAAGCACTACGTGCCCTACGACACGCTGCGCCGCCTGTGTGGCGCGAGCGACGCCGCGTTCCAGCGCCTGAATCCGGCGTACCGCCCGGAAGTCATCAACGGCAAGCTGTTCGTGCCGCCGGGACATCTGATCCGCGTACCGGCCGGCGCTGCGCGCAACTTCGAAGTTGCTTACTCCCGCCTTGGTGCGAATGAGCGCTTCGACCGCCAGCGCGTGTTCTTTCTGCTGCACAAAGTGCGCAAGGGCGAAACGCTCGGCCGCATCGCGAAGGACTATCGCGTATCGCTGAATGCCGTGCGCGGCGCCAACGACATGAAGAAATCCTCGAACCTGCGCATCGGCCAGGTGCTCAAGATTCCGCCGCACGAGGAATCGCGTCCGGGTCCGATCAGCGTCGCCGTTGGCGAATCCAAACCGAGCCAGACGCTGGAGCAGCGCGTCGAAGCCCGCCGCGAATCCGGCCAGCAGAGCTACACCGTGCGCAGCGGCGACACCATCAGCTCGATCTCGCGCCGCTTCGGCATCAGCCAGGCCGCGCTCAAGCTCGCCAACGACCTCAGTTCCGCCGCAATTCGTGTCGGGCAAAACCTGACGATTCCGTCCGGCGCAGACGTCATCGCGGTGACGGCAAAGTCGACGTCCTACCGCAAACACAAGGTCAGCAGCGGCCAGACCCTGATCTCCATCGCGCGGCGCTACAACGTCAGCGTCGCTGACTTGCGCAGCGCCAATGGCATAGGCAGCAAGTCCAGTGCAATCAAGGCCGGCCAGACCCTGAAGGTACCCTCTACCTAAACGAAGTACGCGAAAGCGAAGATTCCGAGCATCACCAGCGACAGCGCGAGCTTCGCCAGCGTTCCGAACAGCAGGCCCATCCACGTCGCGAAGCCAACGTTGGCGGCCTGCGTCATGTTCTTGCGTGCGGACAATTCACCGAGCACGGCACCGACGAATGGGCCGAGGATGATGCCCGGCAGGCCAAAGAACATGCCGACGATGCTGCCGATCACCGAGCCCCAGATCGCCTGCGGGCTTGCGCCGACCTTTTTGGCACCCAGGGCTGAGGCGATGAAGTCGATCGTCATGGCCAGTGCGACGATGACACCGAGGACGATCAAGGTCGTGGTGCCGACACGGGCGTAGCCGTCGATCCACGCACCCAGCCAGAGGCCGGCGAACAGCAGCGGCATGCCGGGAAGGGCCGGAATCACTGCACCGGCGAGGCCGATCGCGACCAGCGCCAGTACCGCAAGCCACAACAGAATCAAGACGATAGGGTCCATCTACGGCCTCTTGAGGCATCAGTTGGCAGGGCTTGTGCGTAAGAAATCGCCTAGATAATTCAGCTTATTGCGCACTGCACAAAAAACCTTACACTCGATTTGAAATGAGAAATCCACCTCGCATGGCGCGCAAACTGTTCAAGCAGCGGTTCAGGGACTTGGACAACGCCGCCGATTATCGGACGTGGCGTGAAATCTCGCTTGAGCTGGATCGGCTGGAAGGCAATGACGCCTGGAAAGCCGACGACACCAGCGAAGATTTCGACTATCTGCTGATCAAGGAGCGCCTGTCCGAACTGCGCCGTCTGCGCGCGACCGGCGATGCACGGCGTCTGGCGTTTGATCTCGCGGAAGGTCTGCACGGCAATCTCGGCAACATCTCCGCTCCCAGCCTGTACAGCGGCGCACGGGTCGGCACCAAGGTGCTGGTTGAGGAATACATCCGCGAGGTTTCGCGTTGCCTCGATTTCATCTGCGCGGGTGATTTCCACGATTTCGGTTTCGAAGAGAAGATGCAGTTCTTCAAGCGCACCGCGAGTTCCTTCGGTCGCTCGGCGCTGATGCTATCCGGCGGCGGCACGCTCGGGCTATTTCACCTGGGCGTGGTCAAGGCGCTTCACAACGAGAATCTGCTGCCGCGCGTGCTCTCCGGATCTTCCGCGGGCTCGATCATCGCCGCCACTGTCGGCACGCGCCTCGACCACGAGATCGACGCGATCTTCGCACCCGGCGGTCTGAATCTTGATGCGTTCCAGTCGCTCGGCCTGCGCGAGGCGCTGAAGGGCGGCTCGATGATGGATGGCAGCCAGCTCGAGCGTTGCCTGAACCAGAACATCGGCTCGTACACGTTCGCCGAGGCTTTCGACCGCTCCAAGCGCATCATCTGCGTCACGGTG
>JALYJV010000176.1 GCA_030775105.1 Pseudomonadota bacterium
CCGCTGCACACGCTCCGCCGGTCGCTGTGCCATCGCTCGTCGACAGCGTCAGTGTCTCGGTCCCGATGGCCGGAGCACCCAGGGTCACCGTGGCATTGATGACGGCCGTGCCGGTGTTTCCTTCGACCACGCTGCCGCCGCTGACAGTGGCGCTGCGTTCGGTCTTGAACACTCGCTCGTTGTAGTCGAAACCGATCAGCGGAATCTCGATCCCACCCGGTGGCGAGCCGACGTATTGCAGCGGCAAGCCCCAGTTGCCGAGGTCGGAGACGACCGTCAGCAACTTACAGTCATCGTCAGGCTTGTCGTGCTTGAAGTGTATCTTGGCTACGGCGTCCTGCATGGAGTTGAGCTTGCCGAGAGCGCCGAATGCCGTCTTGAAGGTGAAGTTGCCACCCGTGGCGAGTGGAAGCTCCGAAATCTCCTTCTGCTCGACGGTAACGTTACCCATACCGTCATCGACAAAGACGGGGACAGTCGGCAAGGCGGCGTCCAGCAACTCGATGAGCAGTTCGGAGTTCTTTTTGCCGCCAATGTCGGGGAGGGCCGTCGTATCGTCGATGCCGGCGGAGATCAGCAGATCCTTGACGCCGCCGCCGATGTTGTCGAACGACGCTGACCCGAAATGGAATCCATGGTTTGCGCCCGCGGTGACCGGTTGGCCGCAACTCAGCGCGCCGAGGATCAACATTCGCCTCGAATTGGCACCGCCGCCCTCATCGACATCCGGGTCGGTGACCGTGCTGGGGTCGGTGACCGTCGGAGTGGTCAGCGCATTGCCGACTGTGACTTCGGTATCCACCGGTGCCGCCACCACGACCGGAGTTTCCGGGGGACTGTCCGGTGTCAGGTCCGGGAAGTCGTTGAAGCGCAGCACGCGCACCTCGATTTCCCACTGTACGTTCGATGCGGGAGTCCCCGCGCAGGTGTTGTTGCCAGGGCCGCTAGTGGGAACCAGCGTCGCCGTGATATTTGCCGCGTCGTTGTTCCCCTTGTAGAAGTATGGGACGCCGCCGCCGACATCCGGATCGGGGGCGTATTCGAGGTTCTCGAGCGCCTTATTGATCTGCGCGAGCGTCCCGATGATCGTCAAGCTCGGCTGGCCACGGTGCTGTGCATCGTTGTAGTCAGCCGGCGTGTAACTGTCGAGAATCGCGTTGCCCGGCAGCCGGTTTGTCGCGCCGACGTTCACCACGCCGGCGTAGAGCTTCCCGCCCTGGTTGGCAACGAGGTTCAGGCTCGCACAGCCGGGGGTCCCGACGGCCGTGTCGCAGCCCGGGGTGGTTCCGGCACTTTGAATCTCTATCCTGCGCTCGTTGCCCGAAATCAGTCCGGAAAAGACGTCGATGTCGACAGCCTCGTCAAACTTGAGCGTGCCGACCGGGAAAACTGCCAGCGCAGCGGCAGTGAACCCGGCGATGATCGGATCCAGGGCGGTCCCGCCCGGCAGCTTGCCCAAAGCCTCGTCCAGAGAGCTGGACACCGAACCGACCGGCGCCATGTAGAGCCGCTCGGGGGTATAGGTGACGCAGTCCGGCGGCAGCCCAACCTTGGCCCTTCCCATCCCGCCGCCCTCTGCCAGCACCGGCTCACCGTCTTCCGGCATGCCATCCTGCCCCGGGCCGGAGACGCCGCCGCCGGACCCTGCTGTAGACCCCACGCCACCGTTGTCGCCGCTCGCTGCGACGATCTCGCCGGGGCGCGCCGGACGGAAGCGGCGCGCGAAGACCGCCTGTTCATCCGCGCTGCGGGCGCCGTCCCAGACGACAACTGAATTTCCCGCCGCATCGATCGCCATGCGTGGCGCATGGACGCGCAGCATGCCGCCGCTGACCCTGAAGCCATCTCCCGAACCGGCACCGGATGCGCTGTAGCGGCGCACGAAGACGCCATCGAAAGCGACAACGAAGTCATCGCCGTCAGCCCAGGTGACAAAGAAGTTGCCGAGCGTATCCGTAGCCACGCCGGGAAAGCGCGGCTCAGCACCCGTATCGGACACGAGCGTGAAGGTATCGCCCGTGCGGTTGCCGTTAACGTCGTAGCGCTGCCCGATGATGTCGTAACCAGCGCCATCCGGCAGCGCGGTTTCCCAGACCACGACTTGCCCACCCAGCGCATCAATGCCGACGCTGGGGTTGAGCGCGCGTCCGCCCACATCAGCGTCAACCCGGAACTCTGTACCCAGCGGTGCTCCGCCTGCGTAGTAGCGCTGCGCAAAAACGCCTGCGCCGTCCTGCGCCTCGCTGGTCCAGGCAACGACGAAGTTGCCGTCGGCACCCATGGCGACGCTGGGGCTGAGCTGATCGCCGGCAGTGTTGGTATTGACTGCGAATGCGGGGCCGCGCGCCGCGCCATCGGCGGCGAAGCGCTGTGCGGAGATGTCATGGTCATCATTACCGCTGCTGCTCGTGGTCCAGGCGACAATGAAGTTGCCTTCCTTGTCCATGGCGATGCTCGGTCGCTTCTGCGCATCCACGACATGGGCAGCATCGGTCTGCAGGCGGAACTCGGCACCCCTGCGACCGCCACTGGCGTCAAAGCGCTGGCCCAAAATCCCCGGCCCTTCAGTGTCCGTGCCCGACCAGACCACCAGGAAGCGCCCCAAGGGATCCATCGCAACACCGGAGTTCGATGCTCCGGCTTTGACCAGAAACTGCGGCCCGAGCGGAACGGCCGGAGCGGAGATCATCACCGGGGTCGCGGTTTCCCCCCTTCTTGAACCACCGGAATCACGACAGGCTGTGCCGACCAGCACCACCGCCAGTGCAACGGTCAGCGGCAGAATTCCGTACCTGCGGACCAGAGGCTCAGTGTTCATTGTTATTGCTTCCTTGCAGTCCCCTTGCAGCCGTATGGCGTTCCTGAGCTGTCCAGCGCGGACTCGCCGATCAGAAACGCCACCCCTTGCTGAGTCACCGGCCTCTGGCCGCTGACCCGGGAACCACAGTGCGCAAGCCGCCGAGCTTCTGCAATCGCTGGAAATGCCAACTAGTGTGCAAATCCGAGGAACCAGAATGGCGGAGAATTGGGGGAGGGCGACACCGATCGTCGAAGTCGATGGCCCGCTGCCGAACTTCCGCAACACCCTCACCGTCTATATTGGGGACAGCGCCGATGCGGGTCGGCGAAGCTTGCGGAACGCTGGCAGCCAGCGCAGCAGTCAGGGCCTCTCGATACACCGCGCTGCCGCGCCGCACTCGAGACGAACGGAGCTTTGTTGTGCCGAAACAGAAAAAGCCCGTTCACATCGAGTGCCGACGAAGCCGGTGTATCGAGATGTCGGCACCGTGGCCAGAGGCAGACCCTCTTTCTGCAAGGGAGTCGTTCTTAAACGATGCATACTGATCTATTAGTTAATATTTAGTCACATTCAGGCTTACGCCAAACATGCAGCATTGCCCACCGATTCTGTGAGTTCCGGCAACCTCAATATTTGCCTTCAATCGTTCTCGCGCCATCGGCGGATCACTGACCCGGTCGAGGTCACAGGCGTTTTTATATACAAATCTGTGACGTTTTATTTAATCTTTAGTCACATCCAACCAGAATATTTTTTCAGGCCCGCAGACCCCAAATCACCACCGCTGCTGTCACATTTCTTCGCCTGCTCCAGTGCGGCCTCAGGCAAGTCCATGGATTCCTTGAAATCCTCCGGGCGCGTCTTTTTTATGCACAGGCTATGCACCGCTCTTCCACCGGTCCCACACCATATTGAACACAAGCTCTAGCGGTTGACTGCTCTCCGAACCACAAGATATGGTTGTCGCATCGCCACGGAACCCCATGAATGGGGCCGTGGCTTTGGCGTTTTTTCACGAACTCTATAAGTGCTCAGCGGGGAGCCCAATAACATGCAAACCACCACAATGGTTGCTCCGTCCGATCTCAAGTCCGACACCAATCGTCCTGTCACTGCAACCGGCACACCGGCCAGCACCGCTGAGCTGGCGGCCACCGCGCCCGGCGCGGTCAAGGTGATCCGTCGTAACGGCAAGGTCACGGCATTCGACGCATCGAAGATCCAGATTGCAGTCACCAAAGCTTTCCTCGCTGTCGACGGCGCAGCGGCGGCCGCTTCGGCGTCGATGCGCCAGAAGGTTGATGCGCTGACCCAGCAGGTCGTGCAGGCCCTGACCCGCCACATCTCCGGGGGCGGCACGCTGCACATCGAAGACATCCAGGACCAGGTCGAACTGGCGCTGATGCGCAATGGCGAGCACAAGGTTGCCCGCTCCTATGTGCTGTATCGCGCCGAGCAGACCCGGAAGCGCACTGCGGAAGCGGCCGCGCTGCCGGCCAGCGAACGGCCGACGCTGAAGATCACCCGCGACGACGGCACCATCGTCCCGCTCGACGAAGTGCGCATGCGCCGCGTCGTCGGCGAAGCCTGCGCCGGCCTCGCCAGCGTCAACGAACAGGAAGTGCTGAGCGCGGCCATTCGCGATCTGTATGACGGCATGCCGGAAGCCGAGCTGAGCCAGGCGCTGACCCTCGCCGCCCGCGCGCGCATCGAAAAGGAGCCGGCCTACACCTACGTGTCGTCGCGCCTGCTGCTCGACTCGATGCGCCACGAAGCGTTGAAGTTCCTCGGCATGGCGGCCTCGCGCCCGACCTTCGAGGAAATGAAGGCGATCTACCCGGACTACTTCCGCGAGTTCATTCTCAAGGCGGTCGATCTCGAACTGCTCGACCCGAAGCTCGCGCTGTATGACCTCGACACGCTCGGCAAGGCCCTGCTGTCGGAGCGCGACGCCAAGTTCGACTACCTCGGCCTGCAGACGCTGTACGACCGCTACTTCATCCACAGCAAGAAGGTCCGCTTCGAGTTGCCGCAGGCGTTCTTCATGCGCGTGGCAATGGGCTTGGCGATGAACGAGATCGACCGCGAAGCCAAGTGCACCGAGTTCTACCAGCTGCTGTCGAGCTTCGACTTCATGTCGAGCACGCCGACGCTGTTCAACTCCGGCACGCTGCGTCCGCAGCTGTCGAGCTGCTACCTCACGCAGGTGCCGGACGACCTGCACGGCATCTTCGGTGCGATCCATGACAACGCGATGCTGTCGAAGTTTGCCGGCGGCCTCGGCAACGACTGGACGCCGGTGCGCGGCATGGGTGGCTGGATCAAGGGCACCAACGGAAAATCGAACGGTGTTGTGCCGTTCATGAAGGTCGCCAACGACACCGCCGTTGCAGTGAACCAGGGCGGCAAGCGCAAGGGCGCGGTCTGCGGCTACCTGGAGACCTGGCACCGCGACATCGAGGAATTCCTCGAACTGCGCAAGAACACCGGTGACGACCGTCGCCGCACGCATGACATGAACACCGCCAACTGGGTGCCGGACCTGTTCATGAAGCGCGTCATGGAAGAAGGCCAGTGGACGCTGTTCAGCCCGGAACAGACGCCGGACCTGCACGACCTCGTCGGCGAAGCCTTCGAAGCGCGCTACATCGCCTACGAAAAGCTCGCAGACGAAGGCCGCATCAGCAACTTCAAGCGTCTGCCCGCCATCAACCTGTGGCGCAAGATGCTGTCGATGCTGTTCGAAACCGGCCATCCGTGGGTCACCTTCAAGGACCCGTGCAACCTGCGCTCGCCGCAGCAGCACGTCGGCGTCGTGCACAGCTCCAACCTGTGCACCGAGATCACGCTCAACACCAAGGCGAATCAGGAAATCGCGGTGTGCAACCTCGGCTCGGTCAACCTGCCGGCGCACATCAAGACCGACGGCACGCTCGACACCGAGAAGCTGGAGCGCACGATCAGCATCGCGATGCGCATGCTCGACAACGTCATCGAGTACAACTACTACTCGGTGGCCACCGCGCGCAATTCCAACCTGCGTCATCGTCCGGTGGGCTTGGGCGTGATGGGCTTCAACGACGCGCTGTACAAGCTGCGCCTGCCGTACGAGTCCGACGCCGCGATCAAGTTCGCCGATGTCTCGATGGAAGCCGTCAGCTACTACGCGATCAAGGCCTCGACCGATCTCGCCGAAGAGCGCGGCCGTTACTCGAGCTTCGAAGGTTCGCTGTGGTCGCAGGGCATCCTGCCGGTCGATTCGATCCAGATCCTCGCCAAGCAGCGCGGCGGCTACCTCCAGCAGGACACCAGCGAGTCGGGCCAGTTCGATTGGACCAACCTGCGCGAGCGCGTGAAGTCTGTGGGAGTGCGCAACTCCAACTGCATGGCCATCGCGCCGACCGCGACCATCGCCAACATCACCGGCGTGTCGCAGTCGATCGAGCCGACGTATCAGAACCTCTACGTCAAATCGAACCTGTCGGGCGAGTTCACCGTCGTCAACGAATACCTCGTCAACGACCTGAAGAAGCTCGACCTGTGGGATGAAGTCATGGCCCACGACCTCAAGTACTTCGACGGCAGCGTGCAGAAGATCGATCGCGTGCCCACCGAGATCAAGGAAATCTACAAGTGCGCGTTCGAGATCGACGCCAAGCGCCTGGTTGACGCCGCCAGCCGTCGCCAGAAGTGGATCGACCAGGCCCAGTCGCTGAACCTGTACATGCGCGAGCCCAACGGCAAGAAGCTCGACGAACTGTACAAGCACGCCTGGACCTCCGGCCTCAAGACCACGTACTACCTGCGCACGATGGGTGCCACCCACGCCGAGAAGACGACGATCGACGACGGTCGCCTCAACGCGGTGGAGCAGGGTTCGAAGGGCGGATCGAAGTCCGCGGCGGCAATCGTCATGCCGACCGCATCGACCGACGTCGGCAGCGCCAAGGTCTGCTCGATTCTGGATCCGGAATGCGAGGCTTGTCAGTGAGTCTGTAGTTGCTGCAATGAAAAGCCCCCGCGTTGCGGGGGCTTTTTTGTGGGTGCTTCCGGGTTTAGCGCTGGTCTCTTGATACACCTGCTTCGCAGGCACTCGAGACGAACGGGGGTTAGGGTTTCCGCGAAGAAAGAAGCCACCACAACTCTCCGCGAGATTTTCTTCTCTCACCTACAACAAAACCCCAATCGTATCGAGAGGCCAGCGCGAACCTCTACCTGGAACCACCAGGCTCATCAATCGTCCCCGTCCGCACCTCGCCGTTGCGCACATAACGGGTGATCAGCACCCCGTCACCCGCGCGGGTCGAACGCTCCAGGGCGAAGGCCAATGGTTCTGAGCCATCACCGAACAAGCGCTTGCCGCGCCCCAGGATGAGCGGAAAGACCTGCAGCTGAAGCTCATCCACCAGGCCAGCCGCAAGCAGTTGCTGCACGAGATCGCTGCTGCCTTGCGTCAACAGGGTGCCGCTGTCCTGCTGCTTGAGCGCGCGCACTGCGCTGGCAACGTCGCCCTTCAGGGCATGACTGTTGTTCCAGGCCAGCGTCTGCGGGTTGTGAGTGGCCACGTACTTGCGAACCTTGTTGAACGGATCCGCAATGGGATGGCCGGCCTGAAAGTTCGGCCAGTAAGCCGCGAAGATGTCGTAGGTACACCGCCCCAGCAGCAACTCGAATGGCTCCGCGAAGAGCTCCATCACGGCATCGCCAGTGGCGTCGTCGGAGTACGGCCATGTCCAGCCGCCGAAGCGGAAGCCGCTGCTCGCGTCTTCGTCCGACCCACCGGGGGCCTGCATGACGCCATCCAGACTGATGAAAGCGGCAACGACGAGCTTGCGCATCGGCTACTCCGGGTTCGTTCTTGTGAATCTAACGGATAGTCGAACGAGACTCGGCGGAATCGACAGGGCAATGCCTCGATATGCCGATGAACCTGGATCTGTCGGTGCGGCTTGCCAAGCCCGCGGCCAATCGCACCACGAAGCAGCGGCAGTTACCTGCTGTCAGGCGGCAGACTCAAGCTGCCAGCCCGGAAACACGAGTACAGCCGGGTGTACATGCAGAGCCGTCGCCAGTACCTTGGCGCGCTCAACGCCGAGATTGACCCGGCCATTCTCGATGCCGGAAATCGTGGTCTGGGGAATACCGCACCGTTCGGAAAGCTGGGTCTGGGTGAGACCCTGAAGCTCACGAATGACGCGCACAGATTCCCCCGGGGTTACGTCTACTCGCTTTCTTGCAGGGATGAATTTGCGCATATCAATTTCTCCGATAGTCATGCGGCGTCACGCGAATAACCTGGACGAGCAAGGCGTCCGCGACGACCTGGTAGATGACCCGCCATTGCTCGTTGAGCCGGGAAGATCGATAGCCTTTCCAATCGCCGGATAAGGCCTCATCACGAAAGCCCTTGATGGCGCGCAGCCCCTGCGGGCCCGACAACATCGCAATGTCTTTCCACTTCTCGTAACGCTTCAGGATCTCGATTGGAACCCGGCCAGAGGAAAGCTCTTTATCCGCCTGCCGGTGTTCTTCGATTCTCCACATAGCCTATTGTGACTAGTCTAAATATAGACTGTCAACGAGTGTGATTCTTGCAGCCCTAACTCCGCGCCCCCTTCCAAACCAGAAACGCCTGCACAAACGCCGTGACCGCCGCAAGCAGAAAGAGCAGATACACCACCGAGTTCGCAAGCACGTCGCCGTAGGCCAGACCACGCACGCTGTAAACCGCGCCGATCACAAACGCCACCGAGTTGCCCCAGCCCGTGACCATCACACAGCGCGTCAGCCAGCGCTGTCCTGGATCGCTGAGGCACACCACGCTGCCAATGCCCGCAAACGCAAACATCGCCAGCGCATTCATGATCGCGCCCAGATGCGCGCGTCGCCATGCAGCTTCAGTCCCAGGAAACTCGAACTGGATCGCCGGCAGCAGCGGCCAGACCTCGACATGGCCGATCGCCTCGAAGGTGAAGATCAGGCCAATCACCAGCGCCGCGGCAAACAGCAGCGCGGCCGAGCGCACGATGCGGGCGCGGAGCGCCGTCGACAGTGGATTCAGTTGCATGCCCCGTTCTCCTTGAATGTCCTTGATGTAAGTGCGCAGCCCCAACCTCACCCCGTTCGTCTCGAGTGCCGCGCCCGTCGACAGGCTCAGGACAGGCTCCGCGCGGCGTATCGGGAGACCACAACCCCAGCCCCTGAAACCCGCCCAAATTACCCGCCCGTAACAAGCTGTGCACAACCCTGTGCCTAAGCCTGTGCAGAACCCCGCTCAAAAGCCGTGGAAAAGCCGGTGCAAATACTGTGTGTAGTATGGGTACAAGCATCAACGACTACTACATATAGCGTGTGCACTGCAGCATAGCCACAAGCAGTTGTGTAAACCGCTTGACTCATCCCCGGCACAGGAGCACTCTTGTCCTAACGCGCAGTTGCCGCTGGCAACCGCTGTGCGCAGCGCATGAAGTGTGTCGGGTCAGAGCCTTGATTCCGCAGGCTTTGGCGATGGAGCAACCACCACCTCGCGCAGCGAACAGCCACGCAAAACATCATCACCCGAATGCCCGCCCGCATCCGGACTAAGAGAAAGATCAGGAGCTACAAGCATGTTGAACTGGGACGACACACCGACCACCGCCACCCCTGCCGCCGCGCCTGCCATGCACAAGGCACCGCCGGCGCAGCGCGCACCGGCAATGATGGCTGCAGCAGCACCGGAAGCCGCCGGCGCCACCGGTCTTGAAGATCTCGAGATGGGCGCCCGCCGCATTCGCGTCGACGACAAGAAGATCATCAACTGCCGCGCCGACCTCAACCAGCTCGTCCCGTTCAAGTACACCTGGGCCTGGGAAAAGTATCTCGCCGCGTGCAACAACCACTGGATGCCGCAAGAGATCAACATGAGCGCAGACATCGCGCTCTGGCAGGACCCGAACGGCCTGACCGAAGACGAGCGCATGATCATCAAGCGCAGCCTCAGCTTCTTCAGCACCGCTGACTCGCTCGTTGCCAACAACCTCGTGCTCGCCGTCTATCGTCACCTGACGAATCCGGAATGCCGCCAGTACCTGCTGCGCCAGGCGTTTGAAGAAGCGATCCACACGCACGCCTACCAGTACTGCATCGAAAGCCTCGGCCTCGACGAAGCCGAAGTCTTCAACATGTACCGCGAAGTGCCGAGCATTCACGACAAGGCCGCATGGAGCCTGCCGTTCACGCAGAGCCTCGCCGACCAGGAATTCCACACCGGCACGCCGGAAACCGACCAGCGCTTCCTGCGCGACATGATCGCGTTCTACGTGATCTTCGAAGGCATCTTCTTCTACGTCGGCTTCGTGCAGCTGCTCTCGTTCGGCCGCCGCAACAAGATGGTCGGCACCTCCGAGCAGATCCAGTAGATCATGCGCGACGAGTCCATGCACATGAACTTCGGCATCGACGTGATCAACCAGATCAAGGTCGAGAACCCGCACCTGTGGACCGCCGAGTTCCAGAAGGAAGTGGCCGACATGATCATCGAAGCCACCGAGCTCGAGATCAAATACGCCCACGACACCATGCCCCGCGGCGTGCTCGGCCTCAACGCCAGCATGTTCAACGAGTACATGAAGTTCATCGCCAACCGCCGCTGCGCACAGATCGGCCTCAAGGCCCTCTACCCCGGCGCCGAGAACCCGTTCCCCTGGATGAGCGAAGTCATGGACCTCAAGAAGGAGAAGAACTTCTTCGAAACGCGCGTGACGGAGTATCAGACGGGTGGGGCGTTGAACTGGGATTGATTTTCGAAGCGCAGGGAAAATGTCGCTCAAGGCATGAAGTGATACTAAAAAAGCATCCAGTGATACTGAGATAAGTTCTCATCAAAAGCCGCCCAGTTTGAACTGACCCCCAAGAGTTGGACGGTTAGACGAAGCGGCTAAGCGACCAAGGGCTGAGTCCTGTACTGCACAGGGCTCAGCG
>JALYJV010000177.1 GCA_030775105.1 Pseudomonadota bacterium
CTGCTGTGGCTGTGCGTTCCACTGGCCGCGGTGTATTTCGGCTGGACATTCGAGTGATCTGAACCTGCAATTCCGTGTGCGCTCGCTGCAGCGCGCAACAATCCCGTTTTCCTTTGCGCAGCAAGCCAACAGCCAGCCGCGTTGATTCCGTGTGTGGGGCTGAGTTGATGAAGTTTCTGGGTGTTTTTGGAACCGTGCTTGCACTGGCAGCGACGGCTATCGGCGCGCAGGAATCGGTGGATGGCGAAGGCGCTTTTGAGCCTTTGCCCATCATTGAGGTCCATAGAGAGAATCCACCCTCTGAAGCTGTCGCGGCACAGCTTGAAACCATCGTGGTCACCGGCACCGCACTCAGCGCGCCCCGCTACAGTGCCGATGCCGGCAGCAGCGCAACCAAAACCGATACGCCGCTGATTGAAACACCGCAATCGATCTCGGTGCTGACGCGCGAGCGCTTGCTTGATCTCGGCGCGCTGACAATCCAGGACGCCTTGCGCTATTCGGCTGGCGTTCGCTCCGATGCTTATGGTCTCGACTCGCGCGGAGATTTCGCGATCGTGCGCGGCACCGAGTACGTACCGTATCAGGACGGCCTGCGCAGTCTGTTCGGCTTCTACAACAATGTTCGCCCAGAGGTGTACGGTATCCAGAGCGTCGAGATCCTGCGCGGACCGTCGTCGGTGCTCTACGGTCAGGGCACCAGCGGCGGCATGGTGAATCTGACGACCAAGCGTCCACAGGCCACCGCTGCGCATGAGTTGTACGCCGAATTCGGTGATTATGATAGACAGCAGATCTCGCTCGACAGTACGGGGCCACTCGGCAGCGAGCACCTGTTGTATCGACTGGTTGCGATGCAGCGTGATGCAGCAACACAGGTCGATTACGTCGATGACGATCGCTGGTATGTCGCGCCGTCCTTGAGCTGGGCGCCGACCGACTGGCTGCAATGGACCGTACTCGGGCGCTTCCAGAACGACGAGAGCGGATCGTCGACCGCTTTCCTGCCTTGGGAAGGCACGCTGACCGCGAATCCGAACGGCAGAATTCCGACCAGCCGCTTCGTCAGCGAGCCCGGCTTTGATCGCTATGACACCGAGCATGCTTCGGTCACGTCGCTGCTGCGCGCGGATTTCGGGGCGAACTGGGCGCTGTATCAGACCCTGCGTTATGTCGACAGCGGCGCGGTGTATCACTCGATGTTCCCCAACATCTACACCGGCGATCCCTACCTGATCGATCCGCTGCAACGCCGCAAGGTCTTGCGCGTGGCCTACACCAGCGATGCCAGTGTCGATGCACTCACCGCCGACCATCGACTGTCCGGCCACCTGCAGTGGGGTAACGTCGAACATTTGCTGCTGTTTGGCATCGACGCTACTCATGTTCGTACGAATGACACACAAGGCAACTATCTGGCACTCGATCTCTCGCTGCAGGATCTGGTCGGCTTCGATCTCTACGACCCGCAGTACGGCAACTACACACTGATCCCACGCGCTGCCGGGCAGCCCGCCGCATTGCCGGAACTCACGAATCGCCAGACCGGCTACTACCTGCAGGATCAGATTGCGATCCAGGACCGCTGGTTCTTCGTGCTCGGTGCGCGCTACGACCGCGCCGAATCGCAGAACGCCGGCGAGACTTCGATCAGCAATGACGAAACCTCCTTGCGCGCTGGCGTTCTGTACAAGACCGACGACGGCCTCGCACCCTACCTGAGCTACTCCGAATCGTTCGAGCCTGTCGCACAGCGCGATGCCGATGGCCTGCCATTCAATCCGGTGCGCGGGCGCCAGTACGAAGGCGGCATCAAGTACCAGTCACCGGAATCGCCGACGCTGCTGACCGCAGCGATCTTCGACATCGAAGAGAGCAATCGCCTCGCACCGGGCGCGGACCCGACCGTGCAGGTGCAGTTCGGCCTCGCACGCATCCGCGGCTTCGAGCTGGAGGCGACGACGACACTGCTCGGCGCACTCGATCTGATCGCCAGCTACACCTATCTCGACGCCTACAGCGACGACGGTGCGCAGACCACCGGCCAGCGCTACAAGAAGCTGCCGGCGATTGCCGATCACTCCGCTGCGGCGTGGGCGCGCTGGCGCTTCACGGTGTTTGGCGCGGCTGGTTTCTCGCTGGGCGCTGGCGTGCGCTACACCGCGGCGATCCCTGACGAAGGCGACTCCGTCAAGGTTCCTGCGGTGACGCTGTACGACGCTGCGGCGGCGTGGGAATCCACGCATTGGCGCCTCGCGATCAGCGGCAGCAATCTCGAAGACGAAACCGTGCTCGCGGTCTGTCTGGCTCGCGGAGATTGCTTCTACGGGCCGCGCCGGAATGTTGTCGGAAGTGTGACGTTTCGTTTTTAGGGTGCTGTTGCGGCATCTCGATACACCTGCTTCGCAGGCACTCGATGCGAACGGAGTTTCGTGGGGCCATCACAAACAAACCCCGTTCGTCTCGAGTGCCACGCGCCAGCGCGGTGTATCGAGAGACCAGCGCCACAATCCGCACCAAACAAAAAGCCCCGCCAGTGGCGAGGCTTTCTGAATCAAGAAAACCGCCTACTTCTCGACGAACGCGCGCTCGATCACATAGTCACCCGGAACACCGATGTGCGGAGAGATCTCGAAGCCGCGCTCGTTGAGGATGCGCGAGGTATCGGCAAGCATCGTCGGGCTGCCGCAGATCATCGCGCGGTCAACCTTCGGATCGAGCGGCGGCAGGCCGATGTCGCTGAACAGCTTGCCGGACTCGATCAGGTCGGTCAGGCGGCCGCGATTGCGGTACGGCTCGCGCGTCACGGTCGGGTAGTAGATCAGCTTGTCGCGCAGCAGCTCGCCGAACAGTTCATCGTTCGGCAGCTCTTCGGTCAGGTACTGCTCATAGGCGAGCTCGCTGGTCATGCGCACGCCGTGAACAAGGATGATTTTCTCGAAGCGCTCGTACATGTCCGGGTCCTTGACCAGGCTCATGAACGGCGCGAGGCCGGTGCCGGTGCTGAACATGTACAGGTGCTTGCCCGGCTTGAGATCGTCGAGCAACAGCGAACCGGTCGGCTTGCGGCTGACCAGGATCTGCTGCCCTGGCTGCACGTTCTGCAGCAGCGAAGTCAGCGGACCGTCCTGCACCTTGATGCTGAAGAACTCCATGTGTTCTTCGTGATTGGCGCTGGCAATGCTGTAAGCGCGCATCAGCGGCTTGTCGTTGACCTTGAGGCCGATCATCACGAACTGGCCATTGCGGAAACGCAGTGCAGGATCACGCGTGGTGCGGAAGCTGAACAGAGTGTCGTTCCAGTGCTTGACGCTCAGAATCTGTTCGGTGCCGATCGCGGCCATGTGTTCTTCATCCCTGGTTGAATCCAAAACTCAGCGGTCCGGCTTAGGCACGTTTCGGCAGGTTCTCGCCCGCCTTAATGCCTTCCGGTCCATCCGTGCGGCGCGCACTTTAACACCCGCTGAGAACCATTCCTATTCCATATGCTTATATCTGTTTGGCATTTGTGAACAGGCTTCTTAAATTACCCCTTGGCAAGCCCGCCGACACCCTCCAAACGGCTGAGTTACATTGCCAGCGATGTTACGAATAATTATCATCTGCGCTTCAGAACAGTTTTGGGACATGGCCGGCCACCTGCGGGATGGTTTTGAGCAAATGCACCTGCCGCCCTCCCTCCTCCGGAA
>JALYJV010000178.1 GCA_030775105.1 Pseudomonadota bacterium
AGCCTTGCGCGCCTCATCCGCCGCAGTGCGGGCGGCCGTTTCAGCTGCCTGCAACTTTCCCTGAGCGGCTGCATACAGCGTTCGTACGCGCTCCTCTGCTTCCTGTTGCGGCAGGCCGGTACGCCCGGCCACGACGTCGCCGACGTACGAGAGGTCCGCTGGAGACAGAGGGCCAGTTCTCAGCGTTTGCATGAAGATGCGGGTGACTTCCGCGGATGACGCCGCAGTGGCCGGCTCAGCATCGGGCCTTTGGTCGACGACAGGATCGCCGACCGCCGTCGGCGCCGATTCAGGCTGGCGGGTTGTGCGGAACAGGCTATCCACGAAGTACCCCATGGATCCGTTGTCCTTTTCTGCGGCGGCCCTGGAATCGTTTCCAGCTGCGGCGGTCGCGACGGTCGTGGCTGCGCCACTCACGAGTGAGGTGCCTGCCTGCACTCCGCTGTGAACGATCGATCCGATCACTGAACCCAGAAGTGCCGCTGTCGCCAGCGTTGCTATCGCCCACGCCAGCAAGCCATGTGCGGTATCCCTGAAGTACACCTCGTCTGCGTGAACCTGCAGCCAGCGAATCCTCAGGCGACCGGCCAAATAGCCGCCCAGTCCCGAGGCGACGAGTTGGGTAAAGCTGATCCACAGGATGGTCGACACCCCGAAGCTTGTCGCGCTGATGCCCTGATTCGCCCATGGCGAGGCGGACGAAAGGCCCAGACCAGTGCCGAGAAACAGGAGGATCAGCGACAAGGCCGCGGCTGCAGCTGCACCCGCGAGTATCGCGCCCCATGACACAGCGCTCAGACCGGGTCGTTCTGCGGCGTTGAAGGACAGGTCATCCGTGACGCTCGATGCGCTTGAACTGTGCATAGTGGCTCTCCTCGTGCTCCTGAAGAATTCATGCGCTAGACCGGGAGGTCACTGCGATCGCGCACCGCTTGAGGCCTATTTATCGATTGCTTGTCGCTGCTGATCCGCCGCTAAAAGAATCCGTACGTCGCAGCAGCAATCGATGTGCCCAACAAATCGTGAAGGGCGGATTACATGCAGCGTGTGTGCGGCGCTGAGACGCGGACTCGAAACTGGCGATCGTGAGGACTTCATGCCGATACGAAGGGTGCGATGTCTGAGCGTCCGCGATTTGCACGGGTTGCTGACGCGTGCGTGCACGCTGCCCGGAGCAGCGGGCTTCAGAGAACGGGGAGGGCGGATGGGTTCCTCCGGAGCCGTCGGTGGGCACGGCGCTTGCCGTTCGCCATCGCCCCCTGCCGCATCAAGGAAGCTAGACATGGCTAACCGCAAGCCGAAGAACGCCGCGACTCCCTCTCGTTCCGCGGCCAGCAAGGACGCGCCATCGCCGCTATCTGATGAAGTCGTCGGAAGCATTCTCGGAACAGTGTCCACTCCATCATCGGTACAACCCAATCCCAGGAGTCCGCTGCTCTCGGGTTCCAGCCAGAAGCGGCTGGGTATACAGAAGGCAGGTGGGCAGATGCTTGCTGCAGCGCAGAAGGTGAATTCCCTGAAGGCGACGGAGTTCGGGCTCGATGATGGCCATCGTCCTGCCGAAGGGAAGCCCGTAACGCCGAACGACCCGATCACTACGGCTAGCACCGTGTCCGAGGTCAATCCTTCGGAAAAGGCCGGCGACGCAGCCACGCCGGGACTCAATCCGGCCAATGCATCGCTGGAGCGGAACCGCGTGGATTCCGCAGGCCAGCCAATGACGACGAACATGGGTGTGGCACTGAGCAGCAATCAGGCCTCGCTCAAGGCGGGTTTGCGTGGCCCGACACTCATGGAGGATTTTGTCCTCCGCGAGAAGATCACCCACTTCGATCACGAGCGCATCCCCGAGCGGATCGTGCATGCGCGCGGCTCGGGTGCGCATGGATACTTCGAGTGCTACAAGCCGCTGACCAAGCTGACCCGAGCGGCGCCCTTCGCCAAGGCCGGAAAGCGAACGCCTGTGTTCGTGCGGTTCTCGACCGTGGTCGGCGAACGCGGCTCCTCGGATATGGCGCGCGACGTGCGTGGCTTCGCGGTGAAGTTCTACACGGACGAGGGCAACTGGGACATCGTAGGCAACAACATTCCGGTGTTCTTCATCCAGGATGCGATGAAGTTTCCCGACCTCGTTCACGCGGTGAAGCCCGAGCCGCACAACCAGATTCCGCAGGCGGCGTCGGCGCACGACACCTTCTGGGATTTTGCCGGACTGATGCCAGAGGTCACCCACATGCTGATGTGGGTGATGTCGGATCGTGCGATCCCGCGCAGCTACCGGACGATGCAGGGTTTCGGGGTGCATACATTCCGGCTGGTCAACCAGGCCGGCGAATCGGTGTTCTGCAAGTTCCACTGGAATCCGATGGCTGGTACGCATTCTGTCGTGTGGGACGAGGCGGTGAAGATCAGCGGCGCAGACCCGGACTTCCATCGCAGGGATCTCTGGGAAGCGATCGAAGCCGGTGCATACCCGGAATGGGAGCTGGGCCTGCAGATTTTCACTGAAGAGCAGGCGGAGGACTTCAGCTTCGATGTGCTCGATGCGACCAAGCTGGTTCCAGAGGAACTGGTCCCCGTGCTACCGGTGGGAAAGATGGTTCTTGACCGCAATCCGGACAATTTCTTCGCAGAAACCGAGCAGATCGCCTTCGGGACGGCGAACGTCGTTCCCGGCATCGACTTCTCGAACGACCCGCTATTGATGGGTCGGCACCATTCGTACTTCGATACGCAGCTCAGTCGCCTGGGCGGACCGAATTTCCACGAACTGCCAATCAATGCGCCGATCGCTCAGGCGCACAACAACCAGCGTGACGGCATGCATCGCCAGGCCATTCCGCGCGGGCGCGTAGCGTACGAGCCGAACTCGCTCGGCGGCGGCTGCCCCTTCCAGGCCGGCATGCGAGGCTTCGTCCATTTTCCGGAGCCGGTGTCCGAAGACAAGGTTCGCGGAAAGCCTGAGAAGTTTGCCGACCACTATTCGCAGGCGACCCTGTTCTGGAACAGCCAGACAGCGGTTGAGAAGAACCACATCATCGGTGGGTTTCGCTTCGAACTGTCCCGAGTCCAGGTGCCCGCCGTGCGCGAACGGGTGCTGTCGCTCCTGGCCAACGTTGCTGATGAACTTGTCGAGGGGGTGGCCTCCGGTCTTGGCATGCAGGTGCCGGACCCCCAACCCGTCCTGCGTAAAGTGTCCAAGCCGGAAGTATCCGAATCGACCTCGCTCTCGCTGTTCGCGCGCCCGGGCGAAGGGGAGGTGAAGACACTCCGCGTGGCGCTGCTGGTCTGCGATGGCGTGGACGGCGTGCCGCTGCGAAAAGTCTACAAGGCACTGGCGGAAGCCGGGGCGGTTCCCCGCTTCGTCGGCGCCCGTCTCGGGCCCGCGCATCCAGTTTCCGGCGCGCCGATTCCCGTCGAGATCGCCCTTGAGGCCGCACCTTCGGTTCTTTGGGATGCCGTAGTGCTGCCCGGTGGAGAGGCGGCTCAGGTCTTTCTGGCGTCACTGGGCCAGGTGGTCGAGTTCGTGAAAGACCAGTATCGACATTGCAAGCCGATACTCGTGCTCGGCCAGTCAGCACAGCTGCTGGAGGAAATGGGTATACCTAAGGCGCTCGCCGACGGCGCTGCGGTACCTGGTCTGGTTATCGAGGGCGCAGCGGAGAAGAAAGGAGGCAAGCTCGTCGCCTCCGGCCCTCCGATCCAGCGGTTTCTCTCTGCACTGGCCAAGCGCCGCCACTTCGAGCGCGAAACAGATCCACCGGGTGTCTAGATCTCTGGCCGTGGGGGGCGGGCCGGCACCGGCCTGTAGCAAGCGTGGAGCGCGTCGAGCCCGCTCGCAATCACAGGCCTTTCGGTGCGGCAACGCACGGAGTGCAAGTATCAGTCAGCGTATGACGGACTGACGTAGCGCACTGCTGCGTGCATGAACATCTGCGCGGTCAGCATGTCGCACACCGAGCTCCATTGCTGCCCAGGAGATAACGAACATGGAACCCAACATGATGCTTGAGGCTGCCGCTGTTCTCTTTGCGACCGGTGCGCTCGGTGGCCTGGTCATGGCCGGCATTCGATTGAAAGGATCGCCTCGACCACCTTCAGCGTTCGCGATGGCCCATGGCATTCTCGCTGCTGCGGGATTGACATTGCTTTTGTACGCCGCCTTCACCGTTGGAATTCCGCCGCTGGCGCAGCTCGCAGCGGCGGTGCTTTTGGTCGCTGCGCTGGTCGGCACGTGGATCAATCTGCGCTACCACGCGCAGATGCAAGCTCTGCCGATACCGACCGTCGTCATCCACGCTGCGATTGCAGTTGCGGGATTCGGCCTGCTGCTGGCAGCGCTTTTTCAGATGCGCGCTTGAGCGTAGCGCAGTGCTGGAGCACTGACGCCGTACGGCTGTCCTCAGGTTGCGAGGAACTCCAGCAGGTGCTTGTTGAATTCGTCCGCATGTGTGACGTTCAAGCCGTGCGGGGCGCCTTTGACCAGACGCAGAACACTGCCGGCAACAGCCTTGTGCGTGCGTTTACCACTGACCTCGAAGGGCACAATGGCATCCGAATCGCCGTGTATCACCAGCGTCGGTATTTTGAATATCGCCAGATCACCGCGAAAGTCCGTGCGCGAAAATGCGTCGGTACAGTCCAGCGTGCCCTTGGGTGAAGCGAAGGCGGCAATGTCGCGGGCATATATGCGCTGCGCTTCGCTGACCAGCAGTTCTCCATCGACGCTGAAGAACTTCTTCGTGAACTCGTCGAGGAAAGCCTGGCGGTCGCTGACGATACCGGCCTGGGATTTCTTGATGGCCGCGTCATCGCGTGGGCCCTCCGGGTTGTCGGCACTCTTGTACAGATATGGCGGCACCGCCGCGGCGAACACGGCCTTGGTCACGTAGTGCGCAGCGCCGTAGGTTCCGATGTAGCGTGCAACCTCACCGCCACCCATCGAGAAGCCCACCAGCGTCGCGTCCTTCAGATTGAGATGGGTGATCAGACTATGCAGGTCTGCAGCGAACGTGTCGTAATCGTAGCCGGCCCAGGGTTGCGACGATTCACCAAAGCCGCGTCGATCGTAAGTGATGACACGATAGCCAGCGTCGACCAGTGCCGGCACTTGGGCTTCCCACGAGCGCCTGCTGAGCGGCCAGCCATGAATCAGCACGACCGGCTTGCCGTTGCCGTAGTCCTGATAGTGGAGCTCGATGGGTTCGTTTCCTTCAATACCGACATTGAGCATGGGCATGGCTTTGTCACCGGGCGAGGTGGAGTGATTGAGTTCAGAGCCGACAATGACGCCATCGTTTCTGACATTGAACTGTCCGCCTGTTTTGCAGGACAGGCGCTGAATGATTCAGACGTACGGGAATCAGAACGGCGCTTCCACGCTTGAGTAAGGGATCTGTTGGCATCGATCCGGGATTGGCTTCAATTGCCTATTTGCTTGATGGCGCCTTGGGGCCGGATAGCAGCTTCGCGTCTGACGCTGCTCGCCTTGGCCAGATCTCAAGCAGTACCGTAGTCGCCGTGAGCGCCACCGGACCGAGGATGAGACCTGCTGTTCCAAACAGGATCAGCCCGCCAACGACTGACATGAATGCGAGCGTGGTGTGAAGTTTGAGTCGCTTTCCGACCAGCACCGGTCGCAGCAGGTTGTCGACGGTGCCCACCACGAGTACGCCCCACGCAATCAGGATCAGAGCCTGGATCCAGCTTCCCTCAAGTGCCAGATAGGTCGCTGCGGGAATCCAGATAACGAACGCCCCCAGCACCGGCACAATCGCCAGAAGAGCCATCACCACGCCCCACAGCAACGGCGTCGGCAGGCCCAGCCACCAGAACATCAGGCCACCGAGAAGTCCCTGCGCAAGCGACACGGCGATGGTGCCGTAGAGCGTCGCGTGAATGGTGTCTTCAAGACGTACGAATAGCCGATTCATCTCGGCCGAGGTCAGCGGCGACAAAGAGCGCAGCCACTGCAACGCGGCTTTACGGTCGCGCAGAAAGAAGTACAGCAGATAGAACGTCAGAGCGAAACCGATGAACTGGTACAGGGAGCCCTTCACCAACGAACCCGCAAACCCGCTGAGCCGGCTCGTCAGCGCCTTGAGGAACCCGGCGAGATCGAGCTGGCGCTCGACCATATCGGCCAAGGGGGCCAGACGGGGCTGCGATTGCAGTGTCCGTCGCCAGTCCCCGGACTCGACGTTCTTCTCAATGAGCGCAACGCCGCGAGCGGCTTCCTGCACGAGTTGCTGGCCGACAAACGTCGCCGGGACCACCACGGCGACGCAGATCACCAGTACAGCCACGAGCGCCGCGAGGCTGGGGCGACTGATTCTTGCTTCAAGCCATCGCTGGAATGGACTGAACAGAACCGCCAGTGCCAACGCCCATGCGACTGCAGGCAGAAACGGGGCGGCCATCCGGAAGCAGATATAGATGCCGAGCGCTGTAGCCAGTGCCAGCACGAATGTCCGGATGACTCTTTGCTCTGTCCAGCGCGTTGCGATGGGCAAGCCGGATGCATGCGCAGTCTCGGGGGCATTCAAGGTCCCGCTCGGTAGCCGGGGGAGCTTGCGCGAAACGATCTGGCGTTCAACCAGACAGGACTGCTCGTGCGAAGGTCGGACAACATGGTGGTCTGCCAGTACGGCCACGCTGAAACACCGGCGCGCGGCGGCCATGACCAGCATTCACCAGAGACTCGACCGTCTCTGTGCGATGCCACACGTTACGAGCGATCAGTGCCGCACTCGGCCAGTGCGGTGCCACACCGACTACAGGTGTCGAAGGCGATACGTTGCTTCTCCGCGTGCAAGTGAAGCCGGGCGAAGTCCCAGTTTGTTTGCCGCAATGTCACTTACAAGGAGCATTCATCATGACGATACCGACACCCGCTTCAAACTACGGACGCGGCAAGGACGCCAATCGAGATCCGATCACCAAGGCTGCCGGTGCGCACCCCGTCGGCACCGGCGTTGGCGCCGCCGCTGGCGGTGTAGTGGGCGCCGCAGCAGTCGGTGCCGCGACTGGAACAATGGTGGGGGGTCCCATCGGAACCGCGGCTGGCTTGGTCGTCGGAGCCGTGGCCGGCGGACTTGCCGGCAAGGCTGTGGCCGAGAAGATCGATCCGACTGTGGAAGACGCCTACTGGCGCGAGGTTTATCTCAACGAGCCTTACTACACCAGCGAGAACAGCTACGAGGACTACGCACCGGCCTACCGCGTCGGCTACGACGGGGTCGTGCAGCATCCGGACCGGACTTTCGAGGATGCGGAAGTCACATTGCGTTCCAACTACGACGAGCAGCGCGGCACATCCAAGCTCAGCTGGGAGAACGCGAAACATGCGACGCGCGCAGCCTGGAATCGTGCTGTATCGGCGGTCAAGGGCGAGCAGCACACACGATGAAATCTGCTGACCTTATGTTCGATAGCAGACAGATCGATCAGCGGTGCTTGTAGATCATTGCTCTCAGAACTCTGAATCCTCATCTCCGACGAGCAACGCCCTCCCCCTGGGATAACTCGCCCGGATTCAGGTTCTACCCGCTGAGCGCGAAAGGCGCGCCCAGCGGGTTCTTTACTTGCCAGGACATCTTGTGTATTCCCCAATCCACTTCTAGCCTGTCGCGGAAGGTGGAGTTCAGTGGGCGACCGGTGATGTATGTACTGATCGATCGTCAGCTGTACCCGGGGTGTTCTGCTCTGTTCCATGGATCGGCGTCGATACCGGGGGCGGACATTCATGTCTGCCGGACCAGTGGCCTATGGAGAATTGAGATGGTGAAACCAGCAAAGAACACGATCTGCCTCTGGTACGACGGCGACGCCGAGGACGCGGCGCGGTTTTACGCCAGCACGTTTCCCGATTCGTCGGTCGGCGCGGTGCTCCGCGCACCCGGCGATTATCCGTCAGGAAAGCAGGGTGACGTACTGACCGTAGAGTTTGTCGTCATCGGCATTCCCTGCCTCGGGCTCAACGGCGGATCTGCGTTCAAGCAGAGCGAGGCGTTTTCGTTTCAGGTCGCAACTGCAGATCAGGCCGAGACGGACCGCTACTGGAACGCGATCGTCGGTAATGGTGGCCAGGAAAGCGCATGCGGCTGGTGCAAGGACAAATGGGGATTGTCCTGGCAGATCACGCCGGTCGCTCTGACGAACGCGATCGCCGATCCCGATCGGGACGCCGCCAAGCGCGCGTTCGATGCGATGATGCAGATGACGAAGATCGACATCTCAGCGATCGAGGCGGCGCGCTGCGGCTGATGCTGGTTCGGTGAAGCGTGAACCCCGACACCGTGCAATGCTCACAGCGTCGCCGCCGCGTGACCGTCATGCATGTCGCCAGGCTCCGACCTGACGACTTCGGTAACCCATTCGATCATCTCTGTTTTCGTGGCAAACGATTCATCGCCGTCCCGGATCAACGGATACTCGCCGATCGTGACTTTGGCGATGCTCCACATGCCGTCGCTGTGCCGCTGGAACTCGATGACGACCTCGCGGCCGTCGACCTCGACAACTTCAACTTCAGTGCCCAGGTCTGAGACATCCATGGTCGTCGGTCCGGTTGGTCGGTGAATGGAAAAGAGACTACGCCTTCCTTGGCATCACCAGAAGAACCACGCCGAGAATCAGCACGCCCGCTCCGGCCCAGACCGGCACATTGACGTGTTCTTTCTCGTCGATCGACAGATGCAGCGGGCCGACTTCTGCCTCGTGCGTCTCCTTGGTGTAGCTGAAGCCACCATAGGCGAGTCCCAGCGCGCCGGCGATGATCAGCAGAGTTGCCACGATCTTCTGTGCGTTCATTGTCTCTGCTCCTGTAGGTGTGACTGAAGAGTGCGACCGTCGAGCTGCAGCGACCGGAATGACCGGATCGCCCGCGCAACGCCCATGCT
>JALYJV010000179.1 GCA_030775105.1 Pseudomonadota bacterium
ATGTGGTAAGCATCGACGCGGAGATAATCCACGACACCGCAATCGGCGATTTCACGCTGTATCGCCTGCAGCAGAACGGCAACATCGGCGCTCTGCTGCGCACAGCCAGCGACGGTTATTCCGGCGATGTCGATGTCGTCACGGCGATACATGCCGACGGCCGCGTCACGGGCGTGCGCGTGCTGCACCACCAGGAGACACGCGGCATCGGCGACCGCATTGACGCCTCGCGCGATCCCTGGGTACTGGGCTTTTCCGGGAAAGGGATCGACGATGCGAGCATCGATCATCTCAGCGGCGCGACCGTCAGCACACATGCCGTGACCACTGCGGTGCAACGCTCTCTCGAATACTTCACCGCGCATCAAGGCAGCCTGCTTGGATCAGAGGCACCCAGACACGACAGCCCATGAATCCCGCGAAACGTTCAGCCATCTACACGCGCCTGCGTGATGCCAATCCGGCGCCGACAACCGAGCTCAAGTATTCGACTCCATTCGAGCTGCTCGTTGCCGTCGTGCTGTCGGCGCAGGCCACCGACGTCGGGGTCAACAAGGCCACTGCGCGCCTGTTCCCGGCGGCCAACACACCCGAAGCGATCTTCGCGCTGGGCGAAACCAAGCTGCGCGAGTACATCAAGACCATCGGCCTGTATCAGACCAAGGCCAGGAACGTCATCGGCCTGTGCGCAATCCTGATCGAACACCACGACAGTGAAGTGCCGCGTTCACGCGAAGCGCTCGAAGCCCTGCCCGGCGTCGGCCGCAAGACTGCGAATGTCGTGTTGAATACGGCCTTCGGAGAACCGGCAATTGCCGTCGATACGCACATCTTCCGCGTCTCGAACCGCACGGGACTCGCACCGGGCAGCAATGTGCGCGCCGTCGAAGACAAGCTGGTCAAGTTCACGCCGGCCGAGTTTGCGCGCGACGCGCATCACTGGCTGATCCTGCACGGGCGCTACATCTGCAAGGCGCGCAAGCCCGAGTGCTGGCGCTGCGGCATCGTCGACCTTTGCGAATTCAGGCAGAAGACGCCGAGGCCGAATCCGGCTCCGGTGGTGGACTGAAACCTGCGGTTCAGCTCACATCCTGACCGTCCGCACGGGTGTCGCTTTTGCGACACCCTCGATACACCGCGCGTTGCGCGGCATTCGACACGCACGGGCTTTGTGGAGCACCCACTCACACTCCGTTCGCATCGAGTGCCGTGCGCAGGGCGCACGGTGTATCGAGATGCCGGCGCAGAAGGTGGGGAGTTAGTCCGCCAACGCCTTCAACGCCGGCAGATACGTATGCCCGAGAGCCTCGGCCACGGCCTGATAGGTGATCGCCCCCTTGTACACGTTCAAGCCCGCGCGCAGGTTTGCATCCTCCATCAGCGCCTGACGGCCGCCCTTGTCGGCCAGCGCGAGCACGTGCGGCAACGTCGCATTGGTCAATGCAAAGGTCGAAGTCCGCGCCACACCGCCGGGCATGTTGGCCACGCAGTAGTGAACGATGCCGTCGATGACGTAGGTCGGATCCTGGTGTGTCGTCGCACGCGAGGTCTCGAAGCAGCCGCCCTGATCGATCGCGACATCGACCATCACCGTGCCGTTCGGAATCGACTTGAGCATCTCGCGCGTCACCAGCCTGGGCGCGGCAGCGCCGGGCACCAGCACAGCGCCAATGATCAGGTCTGCTTTGTGCACGCTGGTCTCGACCGCGTCGCGCGTGGAGTACAGCGTCGTCGCGCGATTCTCGAACACGCTGTCCAGCCAGTTGAGCCGTGCGAGAGAACGATCAAGGATCGTCACGCGCGCACCCATGCCGATCGCAATGCGCGCGGCGTTGTAGCCGACCACCCCGCCACCGAGAATCACGACATCCGCCGCTGGGACCCCAGGCACGCCACCGAGCAGGACGCCATTGCCGCCCTGCGCCTTCTCCATCGCATGTGCGCCAGCCTGGATCGACATGCGCCCGGCCACTTCACTCATCGGCGCGAGCAAGGGCAAGCCGCCAGCATGGTCCGTCACGGTTTCATAGGCGATCGCGATGCTGCCGGAATTCATCAGCGCCTTGGCCTGATCCGGATCGGGCGCGAGGTGCAGATAGGTAAACAGCACCTGGCCCGGCCTCAGCATCCCGCACTCAACCGGCTGCGGCTCCTTGACCTTGACGATCATGTCGGCGCCTGCGAATACCGTCTTCGCATCGGCGACGATCTTCGCACCGGCGGCGGCGTACTGCGCATCCGTCAGGCCGATACCCAGGCCTGCCTGCGTTTCGATCAGGACCTCGTGACCATGCGCAACCAGCTCACGCACTCCCGCCGGGGTCAGGCCGACACGGTATTCATGGTTCTTGATTTCCCTGGGCGTACCGATACGCATGAGCTCACTCCCGCTACAGGCCGGGATTCAGTATCACACGCGCAAATGACATCGCACCTCGTGGATTTCCCCCAAAAGCAGCCCGGCGGATAACCCCCAATCCGCCCCTGCCTCGGCGGAGGCTTGCGTACAATCGGCAACCCCTTCAAGCACCTGCACGCATCCGTCAGCCCATGGCCATCCCGCACCGCAACCTGTCCACCATCCCGGCTTTCCTGGTCGCCCTTGGCGTGTGCCTGTCCAGCTACTACGGAATGGAGTGGTATCAGCTGCCGCAGTTCAGCGAATCCGACATCGAAACCTCGACCGAACTGAATCTGCGGCTCGATCTGCAGCGCAGAGGAGCACATCTACAACTGCAGGGCGAAGAACTCGAACGTCTGCGCAGGATGGTGCGCGCGGAGATCGAAGGAGAGATCAGGCACGAGAAGGAAAAGATCCAGACCCGGTTCGCGATTGGACTGATCTCGCTGATCTTCGGCCTTGGGCAGTTTGCGGCAGGAGCCGCTTTGCGGCGGGCGTAACGAAAAACCCCGCGCCTGAGCGCGGGGTTTTTTCTCGAGAGTTCTCTCTGCTCAGAATGTAGTCTCGCAACTCGCGTCGATGCCAAATGGGCTGAAGGTCGGCAGGTTGTCCACATCATCTTCGGCAATCTGCAGAACAAAGCTGCGTTTCTCGGTCGTTTCCGTGCCGGAAACTGTTGCTACCCCTGTAATTTCAACCGCCGCGAATCGACCGAAGCTTTTCGCATACGTGACTGCAAACTGACCCGAACCGTCCGGATCAAGCGGAATTGTCGCAGGCAGTGCAGCAACGCGACCAGGATCGAGGGCGCCGTTACCGTTGATGTCTTCAAACAGATCGTCGTCCAAGATGTCATTACGGTTGAGATCTTCGTTCGCGCACCAGATCAGGCCTGCCGGAATCTCCGGTGTACCATCACCATTGTCGTCAATGCCGATGAGCGTTCCCTTGGCGTACGCAACCGTGAAGAGCGTCAGGCGAAACTCGGCGTCGGGCACAGGATTGCCGGCCGAGTCCGTGACGACCACGGTGAACGGAAGCTCGTAGGTGGATTCATCCTTGACTCGAATTTCCGAGCCGGTGCCGATGGTGATATCAGCGGCACGCCCGCCTACTGTGATCTGCGCATCGTCCTGAATATTGCGGCCGCGTACGCGCCCAACAATAGTAATGCCCTCGGTGGCGCTCGCTTGCGACGTCGACGAATACGTAATGCGCGCAAGACCCTGACTGTTGGTGACTGCCGTCGGAGTCGACAGGACTCCGGCCGTCTGATCCGACAGCGAGAACTCGACCGTGACGTTCTTGACCAGATTGTTGTTGATGTCACGAACGATCGCCGTGATTTCGCTGCTCTGGTTCGGCGGCACAGAGGCCGGGTTCGCCTGCACCTCGATCTTCGCCGGGTTGACCGCAATGAATTCGACCTTCGCATTCGAGTTCACGCCCTGCCCTGCGAGCACTCCGCTCGCAGTCAAGGTCGAGAAGCCCGATTGTGTGGACTCGATGGTTGCCACCGCGCGACCGGCACTGGTGGGACCCGAGGCGGGTGCGACACTTCCGCGGGTAGCTGCAAAACTCACGATCGTGCCGTTCGGAACCACGTTGCCGGAACGGACCCAATCCGCAACGATTTCATAATCGTCGCCGATGATGAGCTCCGGCACTTGACTGGGACCAATGGGCAGGAATGCCGACTGTCCCTCGCGCCGCACATTGATCGAGAACTGATCGGTGGAGACTGTGACCGGCTGCGTTACTGTGAGACCCAGAGCCGTTGCAGTAATGCTGGAGTTCTGTACGGTGGCGGTAAGCTCGACCGTAATCTGCCCCGCATCATCAGTCACCAGAGTGGAAGTTGAAATCGTGTTCTGAGGCTCAGTCGTGACCTGAATGGATTCACCAGAAATACCACGGCCCGAAGCGTCGGTGAGCAAGATGGTGTATTCGGTCGGCACGCCAATCTGGGTGCTGTCCAGCCCGGAAATGCTCAGCGTTGTCCCGACAACCTGGACCACTACCGTAGAAGTCAGTCCACCGCCTGTAGCAGTCACGGTGATAGCGCGGGTTTCGGGATCGCCACCCGTGGTCAGTGTCGCCGTAGCGCGGCCCGTAGCATCCGTCGTCGCGGGATTGGTGACGTTGATTTCTGCCGAGTCCTGCGTCGAAAAGACGACGACCACGCCCGGAATGACGTTGTTATTCTGATCACGCAGGATCGCAGTCAGCGTAACGCCGGCAGCGACGCCTGATGCATCGGAACTCAACTGCGGCGAACTCGTGAGCAGGATCAGCTTCGCAGGCACCGGATCACCTGGATCGCCGCCGGTCGTGCCACCGAGAGCTCCGCCCGTCGTCCCGCCCAGCTGCCCCCCGCCGCAGGCACTCAAAACCAGGGCTGCAAACGCAGCTGCAATTACCGACCAGGAACGCGTGTTAGCCATGGGCCTCTCACCTGCCGCAAATCCCCCGCGGCAATTGTCAACGAATGTGTCTGGATGCTAACCCTAAAAATCAACGAAAACAAGAAAATCCGTGCGAATCTGAATCCAGCTTGGGAAGTCAGGTCCGGGGTTGCGGCGGTCGCTGGTCGCGATCAAAAAGGCTGGCAGGGCTGTATGTTACTGCTCAATCGTTTGGTGCCCTCGGCAGGAATCGAACCTGCGACCCCCCGCTTAGGAGGCGGGTGCTCTATCCACTGAGCTACGAAGGCATGGAGCCTGTAATCGGGCGCAATGGTAGTCGAAGCGCGTTCAGCGCTGCAGGACCTGGCCGAGGAATGCCTGCAGGCGCGGATGGGCCGCATCGCCGAAAAAGTCGTCCGGTCTGGCGATGTGGCCGATTTCGCCGGCTTCCATGAACACGACCCGGCTGGCGACGGCCCGCGCGAAGCCCATTTCATGGGTCACAACGCACATCGTCATGCCTTCGGCGGCAAGGTCTTTCATGACGTCGAGGACTTCGTTGACCTTTTCCGGATCGAGCGCGCTGGTCGGTTCATCGAAAAGCATGACCTTGGGATTCATCGCCAGCGCGCGGGCGATGGCGACGCGCTGCTGCTGGCCGCCGGAGAGCTGGGCCGGATACTGGTGATGTTTGTCAGCCAGACCAACCTTTTTGAGCAGCGCCTCGGCACACTCGCGAGCCTCGACTGCTGACACCCCCTGCACCGTGCACGGCGCGAGCGTGAGGTTTTCCAGCACGGTGCGGTGCTCGAACAGGTTGAAGGCCTGGAACACCATGCCGACCTGGGCGCGCACCTTGTTCAGGTTGGTGCGCGGCGCATGTATGGACTGGCCAAGCACCCGCACCTCGCCGCTGCTGATCGATTCCATCGCGTTGATCGTGCGCAGCAGCGTCGACTTGCCCGAACCGCTGGGACCGACGATGCAGACCACCTCGCCTTTCGCGACACTCAGCGACACATCCTTGAGCGCGGCGACACCGTTGCCGAAGGTCTTGTAGACACCGGACAGCGAGATCAGGGCGGTCTCATCCATGACCGAACCCTGGGTTGACGCCATGACCGAGGCGGCGCTCGAGCCGGCGCACCCACAGGGACAGCGCGCCTGTGAGCAGGAAGTACATCGCGGCCACGGTAAACCAGACCTCGAAAGGGCTGAATGTGGAACTGACCACCTCGCGCCCTGCCTTGGTCAGATCGGTCAGCGCCATCACCGACACCAGCGAGGAATCCTTGATCAGGTTGATGAACTGCCCGGCCAGCGACGGCAATGCCTTCTTCAGCGCCTGCGGCAGAATCACGTGGCGCATCGCCTGCAGATAGTTCAGGCCAAGGCTGCGCGCGGCTTCCATCTGGCCCTTGGGCACCGCCTCGATGCCGGCACGGATGATCTCGGCAAGGTATGCGCCGGTGAACACCGCGAGCGCCGCCACGCCGGCAGTCATCGCCGACAGGTTCAGCACGGTACCGACGAAGAAATAGAAGATGAAAATCTGCACCAGCAGCGGCGTGCCGCGAATCACTTCGACGTAAGTCGTCGCGAGCGAGCGAGCGAGCGGATTCTGCGCAACGCGACCCAGGCCGGTGATCAGGCCCAGCGGCATCGCAAACACCAGCGACAGCGCGGACAGCTTCAGCGTCAGCCACAGGCCCCAAGCCAACGGGCCGGCGGAGATGCCGTTGCGGATCGCCAGCACATCGCCCTCGAACACCAGATCGCCTTCGCCGATGACGGCGCGGTCGAAATCCGTCAGTTCGGCCGACTCCGCAGTGCGCAGTGCATTGAGCTTGATGGTCTTGCCGTCCGCGGTGATCGTCGCGAAGCTGTCGAACGGCGCCTTCAGTTCCTCGCCGTCGAAACTGACGATGTACTGCGGGATGCGTTCCCAGCGCCAGGTGTAGTCCACCCGCTTGCCGGCCAGATAGATCGCTGCGGCGAGCGCGGCGAGGATCGCAACGTAGAGGCCGTACCAGGCAAGCCGCTTCGATGACACACTCATGCCCTAGCCCGCATTTCTCACAGGGTCGCCGGAGAATCCCGCGCTGACCTGTGTGTGGATTAAAGATTTCATCATCGTGCTCGTTGGCAAACTGTCGCTGCGGATTCTCCGGCTGAATCGGCGTTGGCCTGTCTGCGGCGCGCTGAGCTTGGGCTTCACTCGCCCCGTGGAACCACCACGGGGACTTGTTCTAGCCCGGCGCTCAGCACGTCCTCGACATACGGCCAACACTCGATTCCCCTGTGAGAAATGCGGGCACGCCTTCATCCGGTGACGTTCTGCAGCCACGCCGTGTTCTCGAACCACTTGCGATACAGGGCGTCGTAGACACCGTCCTCGCGGATCTGGCGCAGGAAATGGTTCAGCCAGTTGAGGAAGTCCGGATCGCCCTTGCGCACGCCGAAGCCGAGCGCTTCCTTGGTAAACGGTTCCTTCAGATGCACCAGCGCATCCGGGAACTGGGCGGCGTAGATGATGTTGTACGGCTGGTCGTAGACGAAGGCATCCGCCCGGCCGCTACGCACTTCCATCGCGCCATCGGCCTCGGATTCGAAACTCTTGAGCTTGGCTTTCGGCAGGTAGCGCTTCGTCGCGATCTCGCCGGTGGTGCCGAGCTTGCTGGCAATCGTGTATTTCGGATCGTCGAGCTGGCTGTAGACCGTGACCTGCCCGGCGAGCTTGCGGCTGAGTAGCACCGACTGGCCGATGTAGATATAGGGATCGGTGAAATTGACCTGCAGATTACGTTCCGGGGTGATGGTCATGCCGCCCATCAGCAGATCGAACTTGTCGGTCAGCAGCGCCGGAATGATGCCGTCCCACTGCATGTTGACGATGGTCAGCTTGACGCCCATGGACTTGGCCATCAGGCGCGCAAGGTCGATGTCGAAGCCGATGATGTTGCCCTTCTTGTCGCGCATCTCGAACGGCATGTAGCCGGCCTCGACGCCGATGCGCAATTCGCCGCGCTTGAGAATCTTGTTGAGCGTGGACTGCTGCCACAGCTCGTCGCCCGCCAGCGCCGTTATCGGCATAGCCAGGCTCAGGATCAACGCCAGCAGCCCCCCCAGGATTTTCCTCATGCGCAAGCGTGCATACTCAAGAGACGATCTGGCTATTATTGACCCGGCAACACCAAACTTGCACATGTCGACGACTTCACCGACGCCATGGCTGTCTTTCCCGGCAAGAGAGTTGCCGGGTCAATAAAACAAACTACGCTCTGTACTATCAAAGCGGCAGCCCCATACCTTCTTCGTGGAAGTGCGTGTTGCCTGGATACCTCGGTACGTTCTGCGAGCGTACTGCCGCTTTGATAAAGCAGATGCAGTCCGGCGGATGCGAGCAATGACGCAGGATCAGATTCAGGCGGTCGGCTGGATCGACACACAGGCGAGCGATCTGTGTGCGGCGACACTGCGGCTGTCCAACCAGAACTCCGGCAGCTTCAATGTCGATGGCGTGCGCGCAACGGGCGAGATGATGCAGGAACGTTTTGCGCCGCTGGGTTGCACGCACGAATGGCTGACGCTGAATCCGTACAACCGCACTGCCGACAACGGACGCACGGCCCGCACGCCTGTCGGTCCAGCCCTGCGCCTGCGCATGCGGCCCACCGCGCCATTGCAGATCTTCCTTGGCGGCCATCTCGACACGGTGTTCGCTGCCGATCATCCATTCCAGCAGGCCAAGCAGGATGGCGACGACAGCCTGCACGGTCCCGGTGTGGCGGATCTCAAAGGCGGCTTGATGGTAATGTGGGCAGCGCTCTCAGCGCTGGAACGCAGCCCGCATCGCGAACGCATCGGCTGGGAGGTGCTGCTGAATCCGGACGAGGAGATCGGCTCGCGCGGTTCCGATCCGCTGCTGCGCGAAGCGGCGGCGCGCAATCATTTCGGCCTGATCTTTGAACCTTCGTTTCCCGACGGCGGCCTGGCCTCGGCGCGCAAGGGCAGCGGCAATTTCGATGTCGTCGTGCATGGTCGGGCAGCGCACGCGGGGCGCAATCCGGAAGACGGCCGCAATGCCCTGCGTGCAGCGGCAGACATCATCAGCGCGATCGATCGCCTCAACGGCCAGCGCGTCGGCGTCACCTTCAATCCGGGCTATGTGCGCGGTGGTGGCGCTCTCAACGTCGTGCCCGATCTTTGCGTTTTCAAGTTCAACGTGCGAACCGGCGTGCCCGACGATGCGCGCTGGGTCGAGGAAGCGCTCGACGACATCCTCACCCACGCGCAGCGCGACGGTATCCGCATCGATCTGCACGGCGGTTTCACCCGACCGCCGAAACAGGTCGATGCCAGGCTCGAACGCCTGATGGGTCTGCTCGGCGACTGCGGCCGCGAACTCGGCACGCCGCTGACATTCAGCCCGACCGGCGGCTGCTGCGATGGCAACAACCTCGCCGCCTACGGCCTCGCCAACGTCGACAACCTCGGTGTCGTCGGCCGCGACATTCATTCCGACCAGGAACGCATGCGGATCTCATCGCTGACCGAACGCGCAAAGATCTCGGCGCTGCTGCTGCTGCGCCTCGCCAGCGGCGAGATTTCCTGGGAGTAGCGTCATGCGAGTCATCCGCCCCATCGCCCTCAAAGATCTCGATGCGCTGCTGCACATGGCGCAAAGTGCCGGTGCTGGTTTCACCTCTCTGCCACCAGAACGCGACACCCTGCGCAAGAAGATCGAACGCTCGCTGGCGTCGCTTGCCGAAAACGTCGATGCACCGGGCCACCAACGCTACATGTTCGTCGTCGAGGAAACCGACAGCGGCGAAATCGGCGGCTGTTGCGCGGTCGAAGCCGCCTGCGGGCTGGACGAGCCCTTCTACAACTATCGCGTCGGCCAGACCGTGCATGCGAGCCGCACGCTGGATGTCTACAGCCGCGTACCGACGCTGTATCTGTCGAACGACCTGACTGGCACCAGCGTGCTGTGCTCGCTGTATCTGACCCCAGGGTTTCGTGCGGGCGGTATCGGCCACCTGCTGTCGAAGTCGCGCTTCCTGTTCATGGCTGCGCACCCGCAACGCTTTGCCGGTAAGGTCGTCGCCGAAATGCGCGGTGTGTCGGACGAGGACGGCCGCTCGCCGTTCTGGGAAGGTCTGGGCCGGCATTTCTTCGCGATCGAGTACGACGCCGCCGAACACATCGTCGGCCAGGGCAACAAGGCCTGCATCGCGGAGTTGATGCCCAAGCATCCGATCTACACGGTGCTGCTGCCAGTCGAAGCGCAGGCGGTGATGGGCCAGGTTCATCCCTCGACGGCACCCGCGCTCAGACTCCTAGAACAGGAGGGCTTCCGTTACCAGGGCTATGTCGACATCTTCGATGGCGGCCCGTCGGTCGAGGCACCCACTGACGCAGTGCAGTCGATTGCGCGCTCGAAGCGCCTGATCGTCGAGATCGGAGAACCCACGACCGGCACGGCGCATCTGATCGGCAATGACGGCCTGGAGGACTTCCGCTGCGCGCTCGCGGATCTCAGCCCCGGAACAGATCGTGTCCGCATTCCGCCAGCGCTGGCAGCGCAGCTCGGTCTTCAGGCCGGCGACGCTGCGCGCGTCGTCGCATTGTGATGGAGACGAACATGCTCAGCGGCGAAC
>JALYJV010000180.1 GCA_030775105.1 Pseudomonadota bacterium
GGCCCCTTGCCCGCTGCAGACCTCTCGTACGTGAGTCAGGTGATTGCCGAGCGTACCGGTCTACCACAGCAGGAAGCGGAAGCGCGCGTACGTATGGTGTATGCAGCCGTTCAGGAGAAGTTGCAGGCAGCTGAAACGGCCGCCCGCACTGCGGCGGATGAGGCGCGCAAGGCTTCCGCCACCGCTGCGCTGTGGATGTTCATCTCATTGCTCATCGGTGCATTCGTTGCCAGCTGGACCGCCACATTAGGCGGCCGGCAGCGCGACCAGCACTGATCATCGACCATTTCGAGAGGGTGCCATGCGTTCTCTATTGCTTCTGTTTCTCGGCGTTCCCATTCCCATCATCATCCTGATCGCCCTGCTGACCTGACCACGCAGCGAAGCGTCGATGATCACTGCTCTCACCAGAACCAGAAAGCAGATCGCCGCCGTTTTGCTCGATGATCGCCCAGGCCATGAGCCTCGATGCACTTCAATGGCCTGCGATGGCGGCAACGCTTCTAGCAGCCTGGCTGGTCGCATCGCATTCGGCGCGGGGGCGCAGCGCCGGCTTCTGGTGCTTCATCCTCAGCAATGGCCTATGGGTTGCATGGGCCTGGCATGCCGACGCGTACGCACTGATTGCACTGCAGTTCGGACTGTTGTTTCTGAATCTTCGCGGCGCTCACAACAACGAGAGCAGCACGAACTGATGTCCTCAGCATCCAGTGGCTGCCTGTGGATCTGAACAGTGGATATCCGTTCTGGACAGTCAAGAACGGGTTGCTGCGTGCATTTCCTCGCTTGGCCGAACCAGTGCGCTGCGACGTGCTGGTCGTCGGTGCAGGTATCACCGGCGCGCTGATCGGTGATCACCTCGCCCGCGCTGGCATGACCATCTGCGTGATTGACCGCCGCGAGGCGGGTTGGGGAAGCACTTCGGCGAGCACTGCCCTTCTCCAGTATGAGATCGACACGGAGCTGCAGGCACTCGCAGAGCAATACGGAATTGCAGATGCCGTACTCGCATACCGATCTTGCGCAAAGGCGATCGGCAGCCTGCACACTCTCGCCAGGGCGCTGCGCGGAATTGACTTCCAGCCGATGCAGAGCCTGTACTTCGCCAGTCGCTGGCACCACAGGAATCGCCTGGAAAAGGAAGGTGCGCTGCGCCAGGCCCATGGCTTCGGTGTGCAGATTGTGAATCGAGAAGACCTGGCCAAGCGTTTCGGCGTCGAAAGCGCTGTTGGTCTGCTGACATCGCTTGCCGCCGAGACTGATCCCTACCAGCTTGCTCATCGCTTGCTCGGACGCATCGAGAAACTGGGAGGAAGCGTCCATGCACGCACTGCGCTTGAACGCTTTGAAGTGTTGCGTGGCGGAGTGCGCGTCGAGACCGATTCCGCTGTGACCATCCACTGCAAGCATTTGATCTTCGCCGCCGGATACGAATCCCAGAAGTGGATAGATCAGTCTGTCGCCTCGAACTGCAGCAGCTATGCCTTCGTCAGCGAACCCATGCCGGGCCACCTCGGCCCGCTCAAGAAAACGCTGATGTGGGAATCCGCACGGCCGTACCTCTATATACGCCGGACTGCCGACGAACGCCTCCTGGTCGGCGGAGAGGATGACCGGGTCGATATCCCGCTGAAACGTGACGCACGTGTGGCGAGCAAATCGGCACGTCTGCTGAAGCGCGTCAGCAGGATGTTTCCCGAGCTGCCGCTGAAGATTGCCTTCGCGTGGGCAGGTACCTTTGCCGAAACCGCAGACGGTTTGCCGTTCTTCGGTCCACACGAACAGCACGGGTCACGCGTGCACTTCGCGCTTGCGTATGGGGGTAACGGAATTACATACAGCCTGATCGGCGCCGAGTTGCTGCGCGACTCGCTGTTGGGCAAAAGTCATCCTTGCTCGTCGCTGTTCAGCTTCAAGAGGCTCAAGCGGCGTTGATGGGAACGCCCATCAAGCTGAGCGACCAGCTCTTGGCGAACAAGGCTGCTTGCATAGCAAGGGATAATCGATTTCCGCTTCAATGTGAAAGCGGTACGCAAGCATTGCTGTCTTCAGCCCCAGAAATCCGGCCACGGCGGCGACATGATGCCGCGGTCATAGGCCATCGCGCCCGGCCAGTCGCCGACCTGGAGGATCGGGCCATCGAGATCGTTGATCTCGCACAGCTGCGCGAGCACGATCGACGGCGCCATCGCCAGTGAGCTGCCGCACATGCAGCCGCTCATCAGGCGGAAGCCGAGCTTCTGCGCCGCACGCGCGAGCTCCATCGCCGTGGTCAGGCCGCCGGTCTTGTCGAGCTTGATGTTGATGAAACTGTAGCGCCCGATCAGCGCAGGCAGATCGGCGGCGGTGTTGATCGACTCGTCGGCGCAGATCGGGATCGGGCTCTGGTAGCCCTGCAGGCCATCGTCGAAGCCGACCTTCACCGGCTGCTCCAGCAGGTCGACGCCGAGCATCAGCAGTTCCGGCGTTAGGCGCTTGAGCTCGTCGACCGTCCAGGCCTGGTTGGCGTCGACGACCAGCCTGGCCTTGGGTGCAGCACCGCGCACGGCGTGCACCGCAGCAAGCGGCTCTGTTCTGTCGACCTTGATCTTGATCCACGGATTGTCGGCCAGCGCCCGCGCGGCCTTTTCGTACTCGGGCAGCGTGCGGATGCCAATAGTCACCGCGGTGGTGATCGCCTCGCCGCGATCGAGTCCGGCGCTGCGCCAGGCCGGGATGCCGCTGAGCTTGGCCTCGAGATCCCACAGCGCCGCGTCGAGCGCGTTGCGCGCACCGCCGGCATGCAGCAGCGCCAGCAGATCCTGGCGATTCGCACCGGCCTCGATTGCGCCGCGCACACGCTCGATATCCTGCAGCAGTGTCTGCTGGGTCTCGCCGGCATAGGGCACACCCGCCGCTTCGCCGCGTCCGGTCTTGCCACCGGCACCGATCTCGACGACAACGACATCCGCGGTGGTCTGCGTGCCGCGTGCAATCACGAACGGCTCGATCATCGGCCACGAGTGGGCGAACGCCTTGAGCGTGTACTTCATGCGGCGCGAATCCGGGCGACGACGGCATCGAGCGAGGTCTTCAGCGGATCGAAGCACGGCAGACCCAGTTCCGCTTCCGTATCGGCAAACAGTTTGGTCCGCTCCGCATCGCTGAGCGCCGAAGTGTTGAAGCTGATGCCGACCATGCGTGCATCCGGGTTGGTCAGCCGCGCGGCCTGCAGATAGTGCTCGATCGCAACCGCGAGCGGCGGCGTCGGGAAACTCGGTGCCGCGAAGATGTGCGTGCGATGCGGGTCATGGCACAGCACCAGCGCGTCCGGCTGCGAGCCGTGCACGAGACCCAGCGTCACGCCGGCGTAGGCCGGGTGAAACAGCGAGCCCTGCCCTTCGACGACATCCCAGTGATCGGCCGCCGCGTCCGGCGACAGGCACTCGGCAGCACCCGCTGTGAAGTCGGCAACCACCGCATCCATCGGAATGCCGCTGCCGGCGATCAGGATGCCGGTCTGGCCACTGGCGCGGAAATCAGCATCGACGCCGCTGGCACGCAGCGCCCGAGTCAACGCCAGCGCGGTGTACTTCTTGCCGAGTGCGCAGTCGGTGCCGACGGTCAGCAGGCGCTTGCCACTGCGCTTGCGACCGGTGCCCGTTGGCAGATTCGACGGCGGACGGCGCACGTCAACCAGGCGCACCCCCCGCTCCCTGGCGAAGCCGGCCAGTCCCGGAACGGCGGAAAGCGGGCTATGAAGGCCACTGACGACGTCGAGGCCGGCCTCGACCGCTTCGAACAGCGGCGCAATCCAGGTCATCGCAAACTGCCCGCCGACGGGCGCGATGCCGATGAGCAGCGAGCCCGCACCTCTGGCGACCGCTTCCCTGGGTTTCATCTCCGGCAGGTCCAGCGTGACGCTGCAGCCGTCGAGAGACCATTGGCCGACGCAGGCTTCCGGCGCCCAGTCGCGCAGGCCAAATGCGGTCTTGGCCTGGGAAAAATGTGTCGCCTCGCCGAGGAACAACAGGTACGGCTTACGCACCATGACCGTCGTCGCAAACTCCCGGTTTGCAACCGATGAAGTCGTCGCGGCAGGGATCTGCGTGGATGAGAGCGGGTTCACGTTCGGCCTCGGCAAGGTGATTCGGCCGAAGTAGTAGACCAGCCGGCGTGGATGCACTACATCCGTAAAAACGCCGGAATCGGAACTCCACCCGGCCACTGGCCCTGCTGCGGTTCCGGTGTTTTCATCGATGGCAGCGCATAGGGCGATCCAGCACAGTCGAAGCCCCCCAGCCGTTTCATCTCGACCGGAATCATGATGACAGGCAGTGCCAGTACTGCGGGAAAACTTGATGCGCTGTTCCAGCCCTGGAACCGCAGCGACGCGCCGGGTCTGGTCGTCGGCGTTGCCCACCGCGGCGAGACGATCTACCGCCGCGGATTCGGTCTGTCCAGCATCGAGCACGGCACCGCCAACACGCCGCAGACCAAGATGCGCATCGGCTCGACCAGCAAGCACTTCACCTCGCTGGCCGTGCTGCTGCTCGCCGAAGACGGGTTTGTGGATGTCGATGCATCGGTGCGCAGCTATCTGCCCGAGCTTACTGGTCCGGTCGGCGAGCCAACGCTTCGCCAGCTGATGAACCACAGCGGCGGCCTGCGCGATCCTTACGATCTTCCGGGCATGCTGCTGTGCAGCGCCTTTCCGCTGCTGCTGCCCGACGGCGCCGATCTGGAACTGAGCCAGCGCTTCACCAGCGCCAATTTCGCGCCCGGCGAGCGGATGATCTACTGCAACAACGGTTACCACCTGCTGTCGCTGCTCGTCCAACGCGTCAGCGGCATGACGCTCGCGGAGTTTCTCAAGCAGCGTGTGTTCGAACCGCTGGCCATGAACCAGACGGCGCTGCTGCCGTCGGACATGACCATGACTGCCGGCATCGCCTCGTTCCACCTGGCGCAGGCCGATGGCAGTTTCCGGCGCGGCATCTATCCGTCGGAGGAACTGCTCGGCTCCGGCGGCATGATCTCGACGATCGACGACATGCTGCGCTGGCTGGCGCACCTGCGCAGCCCCACCGTCGTGGGCACTGCACGAATCTGGGCGCAGATGCTCGAACGACCGCGCTACAGCAGCGGCGCCATCGGCGACTACTGCCTGGGCCTGATACGCGAGCAGTATCGTGGGGTCGAGATCGTGCATCACGCCGGCGCAACGCTCGGCTGCATGTGCCAGACGCTCACCGTGCCCGACCATGCGCTCGACATTGTCATCATCTACAACCGCATGGACAGCAATCCGTCGGCGATGGCGCTGAAGATCATCGACGTGGTCCTGGAGAGCAGTGAACTGCCGGCCACCGTTCTGCCGGTGAGCGCCGAGAGCCACACCGAGGTGACCGGCCACTGGTACTCGGCGGCATCGCACCGCCTGTTCGGCATCGCCAGCAATCCGGTCGAAGGACAGGCGCCGGTGCTGGCCCTGTCGGTGCACACCCAGGTGATGGGAGTGCTCAAGCCCGGCGATAACGGACTGCGTATGAACAGCCCCGCGCACGGCAGCGTCGAAGTCGTCCTGCCGCCGATGGCAGACAGCAATCCGCAACAGCTTGATTTCATCGACAGTGGCCACCGCGAACGCTGCACGCGACTGCCGGAGATCGGACCTGACGCTGCCGCGCTGGCGGCGGACCTCGTCGGCAGCTATCGCTACGCAGACCTCGACCGCGAACTCGCGGTCATCCTCGACGACGGCGTGCTGCATCTGGACCTGCGCCCGCTTTACGGCAAGAGTCGCCTGCAGCTCGAACCGTTCTCGAATGACGTCTGCGGCTTCAAGCTGACCGGCACATTCCCGATCCCGGTGCCCACCTCGGGCAGCCTATCGATAGAGCGCGAGAACGGACGGGTCACCGGACTCTGGCTGAACAGCGCGCGCACGCGCAATCTCTGGCTGCAGCGTTGCTGATACGACGCGGCGCGGACTACTGCCGCAGAATCTTCTCCATCACTTTTCCTTTGGCAAGCTCGTCGATCAGCTTGTCCAGGTAGCGGATTTTCTGCATCAGCGGATCTTCGACCTCTTCCACCCGCACGCCGCAAACCACGCCCTTGATCAGCGAACAGTTCGGATGCATGGCGGGCGCCTGGGCAAAGAAGGTCTCGAAATCGCTCTGCTGTTCGATCTGCTTTTGCAAGCCCTTCTGACTGTAACCCGTCAGCCAGCAGATGATCTGGTCAACTTCTGCCTTCGTGCGATTCTTGCGTTCCGCCTTGTGAAGATACAGCGGGTACACGCTTGAGAAGCTGGTCGTGAAGATGCGGTGCCTGGGCATCGCTATACCCACACATCATTCTGCGCGGTGTAGGTGCCACCCGACTCGCCGGTGTTCACCACCCCGCGCTGCTCGACCAGCATGACGCAGCATTCCTGTGCGGCCACCGGGCGATGTTCTACTCCCTTGGGCACGACATACATCTCACCGGCAGCGAGTGGAATAGTCTTGTCCCTGAACTCCAGCGCCATTGAACCGTCGAGAACAATGAAGACTTCATCGGTGTCGGCATGCGCATGCCAGACAAACTCGCCCTGAAGCTTGACGAGCTTGAACTGGTAGTCGTTCATCTCTGCAACAACGCGCGGCGACCAATGTTCCGAGAACCTGGCCAGCTTGTCTCTGAAGTTGATCGCGTTGTCGATCACGGCGCCAGCAGCTCCCGGATCTTCGGTTCCGGCTTCCAGTAGTTGGGGCCTTTCAGGAACTTGCCATTGGCGTCGTAGATCGGCTTGCCGTCGGCGCCGAGTTTGCTCTCATTGCTGTCCATGATGATGCTGAGCACGCCTTCAAGCGGGATGCCGTACTTGAGCGCTTCCGAGCGGCAGTAGACGATGATGTCGCCGAGCAGGTCGGCAATGGCGACGGCAACATCGATCTTCGGATCACCGCGATCGGCGGCGACGATGATGTCGTCGATCTCGTCGACCTCATCGCTGAGGGTGGCCTTGAATTTCTTCAGGCGATCGGCGACGTCCGCAGGAATGTTCAGTTGCTCGGATGCGGGAAGCTTGTACATCGCGTTCATCGCCCGGATCCGATCCGCAAAGCCCTTTTCCATACTGTCAATGTCTCCTCGATTGTCCTGGACTTGTTGAGACGCGGAACTCAACAGCGTCAACGCGACGCCGCGTAAGAAATTGCAAACGTGATCAGCAGCGGAACGAGTCCAAGCAGCAGCAGCGACTTGGCCAATGCCACGAACGCTTCGGCGAACGCACGCAGCGTATTGCCATCCGACTCCATGAGCAGCAATGCCCACGGTGTACCAATCAACACGTAGTAACTGCCGACAGTCCAGATGACTGGCAGTGCCAGTTGATGCGTGCGCCCGGCATGGATGCCGCCGGCGATTCCTATGGCGAGCGCTCCCACGACGATGAAGGCGGCGGCAATCAGCATTCCCATGTTACGGGTACCCCTTTGGTCGGCTTGTTCCCTGACGGCGATGTGCTCACCGCAATCAAGGGTACTGCGATTGCCGCGTTTCGCCCAGAAATGCCGGCACGAACATCTTTCCACTTGCCCGGATTCAGCCGCGCCTGTCCTCGCGGATCATTCCCGCTGCCTTCTCCGCGATCATCAGCGTCGGCGCATTGGTGTTGCCGGAAGTGATCGTCGGCATGATCGAGGCATCGGCAATGCGCAGACCCTGGACACCGCGCACGCGCAGACGCGTATCGACGACCGCGCTGGCATCGTCTGCACGACCCATCCTGCAGGTGCCGACCGGATGGAAGATGGTCGTGCCGACAAGCCCGGCAGCCAGCGCAAGTTCGTCGTCGCTCTGGTACTGCGGTCCCGGCAGGTGTTCCCTGGGCTTGTACGGCGCGAGTGCCGGCATGGCGACGATGCTGCGCGTCAGGCGCAAGGCATCGGCAGCGACCTTGCGATCGCTTTCGGTCGACAGATATCTCGGCGCGATGTGCGGCGCATCGGCGGCATTGCGCGAGACGATCGCGACGCTGCCACGTGACGTCGGCCGCAGCGCGCATACGCTCGCCGTGAATGCGGGAAAGCGGTGCAGCGGATCGCCGAACTTGTCGAGCGACAGCGGCTGCACGTGGTATTCGAGGTTCGGCGTCGGCTGCGACGGGTCGGACTTGGTGAACACACCGAGCTGGCTCGGCGCCATGCTCAGCGGTCCGCCACGACGCCAGAGGTATTCCATGCCCATCAGCATCTGACCGAAGCGGCTGTTGGCGAGCAGGTTGAGCGAGCGGATGCCTTCGACCTGATAGATCGAGCGCAGCTGCAGATGATCCTGCAGGTTCTCGCCGACGCCGGGCAGATCGACTTTGGTCTCGATACCCAGCGTCGCCAGCTTTGCGGCATCGCCGATGCCCGAGCGCTGCAGGATGGCCGGTGATCCGATCGATCCCGCAGCAAGCACGGTTTCGATCCGCGAAGACGCGTGCAGCGTTTCACCGCCCATCGAAAACTCCACGCCGCTGACGCGCGAACCTTCGAAGCTGAGCCTGTCGATCAGCGCGCCGGTGACGATGCGCAGGTTGGGCCGCTTGAGTGCCGGCCGCAGGAAGGCCTTGACCGCATTCCAGCGCACGCCGCGGCGCTGCGTGACCTCGAATTTTCCGGAGCCGGTGTTGTCGCCGGTGTTGAAGTCCCTGGTGCGCGGGATGCCGGCCTGCTCCGCGGCATCGGCGAAGCGGTCGAGGATGTCCCAGCGCAGGCGCTGTTCCTCGACGCGCAGTTCACCGCCGCTGCCGTGGTGTTCGTCACCGCCGCGCCAGTGATCTTCGCTGCGCTTGAACAGCGGCAGCACATGGTCCCAGCGCCAGGAGTCGTCGCCGCTGAGGCGCGCCCATTCGTCATAGTCGCGGGTCTGGCCGCGCATGTAGATCATCGCGTTGATCGACGAACTGCCGCCGAGCACGCGTCCGCGCGCGTACAGAATCGAGCGCCCGCCCAGGCCTTCCTCGGCCTGCGTGCGATAGCACCAGTCGGTGCGCGGATTGCCGATGCAGTACAGGTAACCAACCGGAATGTGGATCCAGATCCAGTCGTCCTTGCCGCCGGCTTCGAGCAGGAGCACGGAAATGTCCGGGTCCTGCGACAGACGGTTGGCCAGTGCGCAGCCAGCGGTGCCCCCGCCGACGATGATGTAATCGTAGCTGCCGAATTCTTTCATCCGCCATTTTCGCCGTTTCGGGCGACTAGCGGTATCGGCAGCTGTTTCGCAGCACCTACTCGGTGAGCTCGCCGAGACCGTTGAACACGTAGCCGAGCCCGCGTGCCGACGAGACTGGCAGCCGCTGGCCGCAACCGTCTTCGACCTTCTTGCGCAGACGCGAGATGGTCACGTCGAGGTTGCGGCTGTAGATTTCCAGGTTGGGACGATCCAGCACCGACAGCAGCTCCTCACGGCTCACCGCCTCGCCGGCGCGCGCAACCAGGCCGCTGATGAAACGGAATTCGGCCATCGACAGGGTCACCGAGCCGCCGTTGGGTGCAGTCAGCGTCCACTTCAGCGAGTTCAACTTCCAGCGCGCCTCGTCCTGCGGCTCCGGCACCGGCTGCGGGAGATCCATCAGGCGCCGGTGCAGATTACGGATCACAAACTCCAGCTCGCGCAGATTGATCGGCTTGATCAGATAGTGATCCGCACCGAGCGACAGACCCAGCATGCGGTCTTCCTCCTGGCCGCGCGCGGTCAGCATCACGATGCCGGCCTTGGACGCCTGGCGCAGGCGCGCGACGATCGAGAAGCCATTTTCGCCCGGCAGATTGACGTCGCATACCAGCAGGTCGACCGGATGCCGCTGCAGATGCGCATCGAGACCCTCGGCGCTGTCGAGGCCGTGCACCTCCATACCGATCCCGCTCAGGTAGCGGCACAGGGTATCGCGCAGATCCTCATCGTCTTCAATGACCAGAACGCGCACGCTCACTCCTTCATTCTTCGCCATCTGCACAGGCGAATCGGCTCTATCAAGATTCATGTTTGCATTCCGGAAGCTGTGTCGCCTGCCCCGGCACCGTATTCTGGCACCGGAGCGCGGCCATTGGCGCAATGACATCCATCGGCGTATCTGCTGCTGCTTACCAGCTGTACCCGGCACCGATCGAGGCGCTGGCGGAACCGCCGCTGCTGCTCGTCGCCAGCGCGCCGGTCAGGCTGACGTTGTTCTCGAAGCGCGCCTTGATGCCGATCGCGTAGCCCTGCTCGCCTTCATAGGTTCCGGCACCTGCTCCCACCGAAAACTGCTTGCCGTCAGCCGGGTCCGGCAGTGCGGCCATCGCGGCGATCGAGGCAATGCCGGCGTTGAGCTGCTTGCGGTACTCGCTGACGTGGTCGGCCAGATTGTTCAACTGACCCACATTGACCGCATCCGTGGCGTCGACACCGGCACCGACGTTGGTGATGCGCCGCTCGTTGCCGGCCGATCCGACCGAGACCGTGTTCGCCTGGTCGGCGACCGAGCCGTTGCCCAGCGCAACGCTGTTGGCGGCCGTGGCCTGTGCGTTGTTGCCCACCGCCACACCGAACTCGCCGCTCGCCTGGGCGTTGTCGCCCAGCGCGTTCGTGTTGGTGCCGGTGGCCTGCGCACCGGTGCCCACCGCCACCGAGGACTGCGCCACTGCACCGGAACCGATGGCGATGGAGTTCGACTGCACCGCAGTGGCGTTGTGCCCCAGTGC
>JALYJV010000181.1 GCA_030775105.1 Pseudomonadota bacterium
GATCTGGTGGGCGCGCGATGCTGGTTTCGACTACGAAGCCGCGTTCGAGCAGATTCCCGAAGCCGATGGGCCGGTAGCGCCGCTGGTGAACCTGTCGAGCTTCGCCGGCAAGCCGCGCGCCGAGGCCGAGCAGGCCCTGGGGGCGTCGCAGGCCTGCCAGGTCGCACTGCACAGTACGCGCTGCAACTACGCCAACCGGGTCGAAGTGGTCTATATCGATGGCCGCGCAGACTGGATCACCGTTTCATTTCCATATGGCCGCTACACGCTGGAGCCGCGGACTCTGGGCCTGCTCGGGTTGCCGGTCTCCGAGCCGCAGACCGTTGATGCCAGCCAATCAGCTTGGCAGATGAGCTGGACCGGGATCAAAGGCCTGCGCAGTCTGCAGATGGTCGGCGACGAGAACGGCGCGCTGTTCGCGCGGATCAAGGTGAGCCATGAATAGGCTCAATCTGGTTCTTGGTGCCCTATTCCTTCTGACGGCAGGCGCGGCGCAGGCCGCCGACGATCTGCACATCACCCGCATCGTGCCCCAGGGCGATGACCTGCGCGCGCAGCGCCAGATCACGATCAGTTTCGATCGCGCTGTCGTGCCGCTTGGGCGCATGGAGCGCACGGCCGACGAAGTGCCGGTGACGGTTACGCCGGATCCCGGTTGCGAGTGGCGCTGGCTCGATTCACAGGTGCTGGCCTGCAATCTGGCCAATGGCAATGCACTGAAGGACGCGACCGCTTACAGCATCGAGGTAAAGCCGGGCCTGACTGCCCTCGATGGCGCGGTACTGCGCAAGGGTATGACACGCGCATTCATGACCGAACGGCCGCGCGTGCTGTATGCGCAGGTCGTCGCCTGGCGCGCCCCGCAACAGCCCGAACTCCGCGTGCGCTTCAACCAAGCGGTCACCGCCAAGTCAGTTGCGGCGAATCTGAAACTGGGCAAGGCGATCGAGGTCGGGCCGGACTTGTTCGATGCCGACACGCCGTTCTACACGCCCGATGGCGAAGCGCGCGTTCAGTGGCGCATCTGGCCGACGCAGGCCCTGCAGCCGGATCAGAGCTATAGCCTGAGCGTCAGTCCAGGTCTGGTTTCGGCGTTCGGCATGGAACCTGGACTCAAGAGCGACGGTGAGTTCACCGCGCACATGTTCCCCGAGCTGCGTCTGCTCGGCCTGCGTTGCACGATTGATGGCGAGGAACAGACCTTTGCTGTCGATGAGGACGCCAGCGGCTGCGTTCCGCTCGCGCCAATCAGCCTCGAGTTCAGTGCGCCGGTCAGCACGTCCGCGCTGCGCGAGCATTTCAAGATCGATCCGTCACCGGCAATGCCGACCGATCCTGATTTCGACCCTTGGGCGAATTCGGGTGATTCGCATCCGGTGTCGTGGCCGCACAACGAAAATCAGACCTATCGGGTCTACCTGCCGTACGCACTGGCGGCGGAGTCGGCGTACACCATCAGCGTCAATGGCGCGCTCGTCGATCGCTTCGGCCGTGCCTTGCAGCAGGATGCAGCGATCAAGCTGCGTACCGGCGCACGTGCACCGAATTTCGTTGCCGACCATCCGGTGGCGGTGCTCGAAAGCGGCGAGAGCACGGAAGTACCGGTGATCGTCACCAATCTGGAAAGCATCGTCGCGCGCTACACGCGCATGAGCGCTACGGGTGATGGTGCCCAGCTCGAAGCGGATCAGGCGCTGAGCGTGCCGGTTTCACCGGTACGCAATGTCGCGTTTGCGATGCCGCTGAACGTGCGTGGGATGCTGGGCGGGCAAGACAGTGGCGCCTTGCGCGGCACGCTTGAGGCGCAAGCCAAGGGTGGGGTTGCGATCGAAACCAATCCGCGCGAGTTCTTCGTCACGGTCACGCCGTGGCAGATCCACGCCAAGATTGGTCACAGCAACAGCCTGGTCTGGGTCACGGGTCTCGCGGACGGCAAGCCGGTCGCGGATGCCGAGGTGGCGATCGTCGAAGGCCTCGACAACACCGCGCGGGCGACCGCCCGCACCGATGCCAGCGGCGTCGCCATGCTGCCCGGTACGGCGGTGCTCGATCCCAAGCTCGAAAAGTTGTGGGTCAGTGGCAAGGACAGCCTTGGTGTGCGCGTGCAACATGGCAAGCAGCTTGCGCTGCTGCCGCTGCAATCCGCATTCGATGTCGACATCTGGCGCGCATCGCGCGAGCAGTTCTGGTC
>JALYJV010000182.1 GCA_030775105.1 Pseudomonadota bacterium
CCCTGGTTGTGCTGGGTCGAGCCGGAGGTATCGGTATGGCCGACGATATGCACGACCGTCTTATCGTAGGTCTTGAGGATGTTGGCGATCTTGGCGTAGGTGTTCAGCGCGTCCGGACGGATCTGCGCGCTGTCGATGTCGAAGCTGACATCGCTGGCAATGCCGATCTTCAGAGAGCCGTCCGGCAGTTCGGAGATCGCGAGCTCGTCGCGCGCAGCCTCGGCGGCGAGCTGGCGATTGAGTTCGGCCTTCTGCTTGTCCATGTAGTTGCCGACGGCACCGCCAGCGATTGCACCGACCACCGCGCCGACAATCGGCGCACCGCGCGCGCCGCTGACCTGGTTGCCGAGCACCGCACCGGCCAGCGCACCGATGGCCGCACCGGTCTTGGCGCGCTTGTTAGGATCATCTGTGGCGCAGGCAGCAAGACTGAACGTAAGCACTGCGATGAGTGCGACCTTGTAAGTTTTCATCGTTTTTTCCCTCTCCGATTACGGGACTGCTTCTTCGCGGTGGATTCTGGATTGGTGCCCTTAATCCGGGATGAATGTGTGAGCACCTGGATAGGCTCCAGATCGATTTTGCGCTCATCCAGATTGACGCGCACGACCTTGACCTTGAGTCGATCACCCAAGCCGTACGACGTTCCGCTGCGCGTACCGACCAGGCGATGCGCAGCGGCATCGTGCTCGTAGTAATCGTTGCGCAGGGTACTGACGTGAATCAAGCCCTCGACGTACAGATTGTCCAGTTCGACGAACAGGCCAAACGGCGCGACGCTGCCGATTGTGCCCTCGAACTCCTCACCAACATGATCCTGCATGTACTCGCATTTGAGCCAGGTCGTGACGTCGCGGGTCGCTTCGTCGGCGCGGCGCTCGGTCATCGAGCAATGCGTGCCGAGCGCACTCATGCGCTCGTGGTCGTAGATGAAGTCCTTGGGCTTGCCCTTGGCCAGCGCATGCTTGATCGCGCGATGCAGGAGCAGGTCCGGGTAGCGGCGGATCGGCGAAGTGAAGTGCGCGTAGTGGGTCAGCGACAGTCCGAAATGGCCGACGTTGTCCGGGTGGTACCGCGCCTGCATCATCGAGCGCAGCATCACCGTCTGCACCATCGCCGCATCCGGTCGCTCGCGCACCTTGTCGAGCGTGCGGCTGTAGTCCTTCGCGGTCGGCTTGTCGCCGCCGCCCAGTGACAGGCCGCGCAGCGCGAGGAACTCACGCAGCGGGCGCAGCTTGATCGCATCCGGCGACTCGTGGACGCGGTACAGATTGGGCAGCTTGTGCTTGTCGACAAACTTTGCCGACTGCACGTTGGCCGCAACCATGCACTCCTCGATCAGTCGGTGCGCGCGATTGCGCTTGATCGGCACGATGCGCTCGATCTTGCGCTGGTCGTCGAAGACGATGCGGGTTTCGGTCGATTCGAACTCGATCGCGCCGCGCTTGGAACGCGCCGCAAACAGGGCGTCGAACAGCTTGTCGAGATCCTGCAGGTTCTGCACCAGCTTGCCGCGCTTCTGTGCGGCTTCGCCTTCGGGCTTCTCCAGAATCTCAGCGACTTCGTCATAGGTGAAGCGCGCCTGAGAGCGCATCACCGCCGTATAAAACTTCGACTTGGCGACTTCGCCATCCGGCAGCACGCGCATTTCGCAGACCATGCACAGGCGGTCAACGTTCGGATTCAGCGAGCACAGGCCGTTCGACAGCTTCTCCGGCAGCATCGGGATCACCCGCTGCGGGAAGTACACCGAGTTGCCTCGCTCCAGGCCTTCCTTGTCCAGCGGTGCGCCCGGCTGCACATAGGCCGAGACATCGGCAATCGCGACCCACAGCGTCCAGCCGCCTTTCGACAGCAGCGTCGCTTTGTGCGGCTTGGCGTAGACCGCATCGTCGAAGTCGCGCGCATCGGCGCCGTCGATCGTCACCAGCGGCAGCTCGCGCAGGTCCTCGCGGCCGGCGATATGCGCAGCGCTGACTTCGCTGGGAATTCGCGCCGCCTCGGCCTCGACCGCAGCCGGCCAAGCATTCGGCAGATTATGCGCGCGGATTGCCGCCTCGATCTCCATGCCCGGCGCGAGGTGATCGCCGAGGATTTCGTCGACGCGGCCGACTGCCAGCGTACGGTTGCCCGGCGGCGTGACAATTTCGGCAACGACCATCTGCCCGTGACGCGCGCCCTTGAGATGCTCGGGCGGAATCAGCAGATCGTGGTGAACCTTCGGGTTCTCCGGGATCACGTAGCTCACGCCCTGATCGACGTGCAAGCGGCCCACCACACTACGACTGACGCGCTGGATGATCTCGGCGACCACGCCTTCCGGACGGCCCTTGAAATCCTTGCCGACCACACGCACGAGCACGCGGTCGCCATTCATCAGTGCGCGCATCTGCCGCGGCGGCAGGAACACGTCATCGCCACCGGCGTCCGGAATCAGAAAACCAAAGCCATCGCGGTGCGCCTGCACGCTGCCGGCGACGAGATTCATCTGCGTCACCGGGCCATAGGCGCCGCGGCGGTTATGGGCGAGCTGGCCGTCACGCACCATCGCACCGAGGCGCTTGGACAGGGCCTCCTGCTGCGGCAGACGCCGCAAGTCGAAACGACCGATCAGATCGTCCAGCGTCATCGGGCCGGATTCGGCGGCCAGTGTTTCGAGAATCAGGGTCCGGCTGGGGACCGGCTCGGCGTACTGGGTCGACTGATTGCGGAAATCAGGATCAGCATCCTGCCAGCTCTTTGCGCCGGCCTTCTTGTTGTGCTTTTCGTGGTGTTTTGGGGGTGTTTTATTTTTCATTGACAAAGGTCCAGTGCGTGAGCACAATTCGCGCCCTCAAGCCGAGATGGCGGAATTGGTAGACGCACTAGTTTCAGGTACTAGCGGGTAACACCGTGGAGGTTCGAGTCCTCTTCTCGGCACCAAGCAAAACAAAACAGCCGGCTCTGCCGGCTTTTTTGTTGCCTGCGTCAAGGACTAGGCTCCCACAGTGGCATAAAAGCGGCAAATCAGCGCTTTCTAGAGGGTGTAGCTCGGACGACCCCGCCTGTGACGGCGCCGCCCACCCCGGAATCGGGGTCAAAACGCTACGCAAGAACTGATCAATCAATCGATCAGTCAAACGGATTGCGCAGCACGATCGTGTGATCGCGATCCGGACCGGTCGAGATAATTGCCACTTCCGTGGCCGTCACTTCTTCCAGTCGCTTCAGATAAAACTTCGCCTGCGGCGGCAGTGCATCGTAGCTGGTGATGCCGTAAGTGCTGGTTTTCCAGCCCGGCACGTCCTCGTAGATCACTTCGATCTTGGCGAAGCCTTCGGCACCGATCGGCGGGGTTTCAACTGCCACGCCATTGACCTTGTAACCGATACACAGGCGAATCACGTCCAGTTCGTCAAGCACATCGAGCTTGGTCACGCACAGGCCGGACACGCTGTTGTTGAAGATCGAGCGGCGTGCGGCAACGGCATCAAACCAACCACAGCGGCGCGGGCGCTTGGTGACGGTGCCGTACTCGGCACCCTTGTCACGGATGTGCTGGCCGAGATCGTTGTCCTGCTCGGTCGGGAAAGGCCCCGAACCGACCCGCGTCGCATAGGCCTTGACGATGCCGAGCACATAGTTGAGTTCACGCGGACCGACGCCGGTGCCGGTGGCTGCACCACCCGCCGTAGTGTTGCTCGAAGTCACGTACGGATACGTGCCGTGGTCAACGTCGAGCAGCGCGCCCTGCGCACCTTCAAACAGCACGTTGTTACCCTTGAGCAGTTGCTGGCGCAGCAGCTCGGTGACATCGGCCACCATCGGCCGGATGATCTCGGCATAACCCAGCAGATCATCAAGCGTGCGCTGGAAATCGACCGGCGCTTCCTTGTAGTAATTCTGCAGCACGAAGTTGTGATAGCCGAGCAGCTCCCCGAGCTTGGCGGCGAGCTGTTCGCGATGGAACAGATCACCGATGCGAACGGCGCGGCGCGCAACCTTGTCTTCGTACGCCGGGCCAATGCCCTTGCCGGTCGTGCCGATCTTGGCGTCGCCACGCGCCCGCTCACGCGCCTGGTCGAGCTGCGCATGCACCGGCAGCACCAGTGGGCAGGCCTCCGAAATGCGCAGACGATCGCGCACGGATGCGCCGGTCGCTTCGACTTTCTCGATTTCGGCAATCAGGTGCGGCAGCGAGATCACGACGCCGTTGCCGATCAGGCAGGCAACGCCGGGACGCATGATGCCGGACGGGATCAGGTTGAGCGCGGTCTTCACGCCGTTGATGACCAGGGTGTGACCCGCGTTGTGGCCGCCCTGGAAGCGTGCAACCGCCTGGACGCGCGGCGTCAGCAAGTCGACGACCTTGCCCTTGCCTTCATCACCCCATTGCGCGCCGATGATGACGACTGACTTACCCATTACCTGCCCCTTTTATCACTGCTTCAATTCCTAAAGAATTCAAAAATCACTTCGCCTTGCCCAAGCGCAGCAGCTCGTTCATGTCAGCCGAGAATCCGGTAGCCGGACGGGCCGCACCGAAC
>JALYJV010000183.1 GCA_030775105.1 Pseudomonadota bacterium
GTTGCCAGCCATGGCCGCCGTCGGCAGGAACCGGCGAGGAAACGTAAGCGTCGTAGGACTGTGTGCGGTCGTTGTCGCCAAATCCGGCGCCGGCATTGAGGCGCGGACCGAAGCTGGTCGACAGGCCAACGAAGACGCTGAGTTCATGATCGTTGTCGAGATCGCGCGAGATGCTGAGGAACGTCGATACTGATTGCCGCAGCAGCACGCTGGCGTTGAAGCCGACGCTGCGGAAGCGTTCCCTGTCTGCGCTGTCGAGGCGCACGTAGTTGATCGACACGTTGGCATGGCGCCCCAGCGCGCTGCCGAGCAGCGCCTGCTCGCTGCGCAGACTCGGGGCACGGCCTTCCGCCGATGCGAGATCGCGAAAGCCATCATCGGCCTTCTGCAGACTGTAGTCCGCGGTGTAGCCGTACGCGGTGTAGTTGTAGCCGGCCGCAAACTGATTGCCCTCGCCGCTGAAGCCGGCCGTGCTGTCCGCTTGCGGCTGATCCTTGCTGCTGCTGTGCGCAACAGAGCCGCGTGCAGTGCCGAGATCGCCCAGGCGCACGACGCTGCCGACACCGCCCATCCACACTTCGCTGTCGGCTTCGGCGTGGGTTTCCAGGGTCAGCCAGTCGGTGACGCCGTAGGCATACGATCCATTCGCCGCGAGCTTCTCGCGGTACCTGAATGAATCGATGCCGTAGTTGCGACGCACCGCACCCAGGCCCACGGCATAGTCGCTCAGTCCAGCGCGCAGCAGACGATTGGCGTTGTAGAAACTGAAGTCGATGGTCTGCGTGCGCCCCAGTGCATCGGTCAGCACAACCTGGGCCAGACCCGCGCCGTTGACACTCGGTGGTGTACTGATCTGGAACGGCCCCGGCGGGGTATTGCCCTCGTACTGGCGCACGCCGTTGACGTACAGCTCGATGCGCGATGGCAGTGCTGCTTCGCCGAAGAACTGCGGTACCGGATAGGTCAGCAGGCCGGGCTGCAGGGTAAAGTTCCGGCGCAACTGAATGCCGCCAAGGCGTGTCGCGCGTGTCCATGAGAGATTACCGCTGACATGATCGCCGACGACGAAGCTGAGCAACTCGTCCTGCATCGAATGCGTCCACGCAGTATCGAGACGAACGTAAGGTTCGGAGTCCTGTCCGGCAACGAAACGCGACAGGCCGGTTGATTCGATGACGCCGTGCTCGCCGAACAGGCGCAACGCAGTGCCTGCTGCCAGCGCGCGCTGATCGCCGGTGCTGGCGTAGAGGTCATAGTTGAGCAATGCACCGGGACTGACGCTGGCCTGCCAGACTTTTCCATCGCCGGAACCGTAGCGCTGCGTGCGCACATTGAGTCGCGAGGGATCGGCATCGAAATACAGGCGCTGGTTCGGTGCGTCGTAGCGGGAAGCGATGCCCGGCAGTGTGTCGACGGCGATATACCGCCCGAGCTGATCGGCATCGATCAGCAGTCCGCAGTCGCTGAGATTGTCTGCCCAGGCGAGCATGCGACCGTCCTGCATGATGGTGATCTGCATGACGCGTCGAGTGTGCACGCTGTTGAGGTACACCTCGAGATAGAGTTCTTCGACACCGGGGGCGGTGCCGGGTCCCTGCAGCAGGGCGATGTTTGCCGCGGATCCGAGTTGGCCCAGATCCAGTGGAGGATCGAGCGCGATGGCGCTGCTGCTGACCGAGGCGAGCACCGCTGCGGACAGCGCGCTGCTAGCGAGCGCTGGTCTCCAACGGTTGGCGTCGAATCTGGCCATCAATACGAGCCTCAATCTCCTTGGCGTTTTTGAGGTCTGCTGGCGCGCTGTTCAGAGGCCAACTGCGTTGGGTGCCGCCGAGCACATAGCCAACCAGGCCGTTCTGCTGATACAGCTCACCACCGCTGGCGTCGAGTATGCGCAGGTCTGCGAGTTGCACGTGTATCGCGGAAGCATTGTCGCCGCTGAGCTGGAGAGTGCCATCCGCGGTCGGTTGCAGCGACCAGCGTGTGCTTGATGGTGTGCTCGTCGCCGGTGTGATGAACACCGGTACCGAAAAGCGCACGACGAAGTTCAGCCCGGAAACCTGTGCGCCCGGGGGTGGTGCGGGCGGCGGCAGCTCGTCGATCAGCAGTCGATAGCTGCCCTCGACTGCGCGCGGCTTCGCATCGAGGCGCACCACACGCACGAACTGCTGCTGCCCGGGAGCGAGCGTCGCCATCGGCGGGCTGACGACCAGCGATTTGCTTGGTGTCAGCACATCCTCGCCATTGGTCTGCGTCCATTCGAAGACGCGCAACTGCGCGTTGATCGGACGCTCGCCGGAGTTGTGCAGGCGCAAACCCTGAGCGGTCTGATCTGCCTTGAACTCCAGCGTGGTCGGCGAAACGCTGAAACCACCTGCGATGCCCCAGTTCGGCAACAGCGACAGCAGGGCGGCGCAAAGCCACCCTGTTGCCGATCGACCTGAATGCTGGAGCATGCGCAGATTCACTCTGGGCTGAAGACTAGTAGTCCACTGTAACCGTGATGGTGTCTTCGTAGGCGCCCGCCGGCGGTGTGGTCTGGCTGGCAACGCGGCCATAGACCGTATGCGTCTGCGCAGCGCCAGTGCCGGTAGCACCCTTGGTATCGGTGCCGATGTCGTTGCCCCAGTGCGCGCCGCCGCTGACGTCCTGATAGAGGTCGTATGCGACGAACGCAGTGTCACCGGCGTTGGCCATGCGTCGCGTGTTCGTGCCGCCCGTTGCATTGTCGCCAGCGCTGAGGCCGATCGTGTACGGCAGATCGGTCGTGCAGGTCACGCCGATGGCTGACTGCGCATCGAAGTTGCTGCTCAGCAGCTGCTGAGTGTTGAAGTCCATATCGGTGGTCTGGCCCGAGTTGATGACACAGCTGTTCTCGATCACGATCCTGACATCGAACGTGTCGGTGACTTCAGCGGCGAATGCGCTGCCTGCTGCCACACCAAACATCGCGCTGATGGTGGCCACTACAAACTTTGAATGCCTTCTGTTCATGTCCAAGCTCCGGTAAGCGGTTTTGAGGTTGGCGCGTGGCTCGGGAATTCGAGCGTCTGTGCGCGTCACTCTCCAACGACTTCATCCTAGGACGGGGCTTGAACGCCAAACGGAGAACTGCGACAGGCGGCGATTGCCGAGCGAACAACGGTCAGGAACGCCCCGACACAATACGGACGATTCCGACGATGCCGGCCTCGGCGTATGGCTTACACGAGATATCGGGCACAGTAGCGTTACTGATCCGGCCCGCGCATTACACATGCCGCACACCGGCTTCGCGATACCGCTTCTCTAGGCACAGTTTGCCGGCCGCCTCAGTAACAGGCTCTAACGCATCATGCGCACGATGCATCCCTGCTCGTCGATCAGGAACGACACGCGACGGCCGTCATCGGTTTTCAGCTTGGGTGTCTGCAGACGACCGTTGTCGAGCTTGACGACATCTTCGAACCGGGCGATGTCGGCGTAGGTGAAATCGCGATCGGCGAACAGCTCGGAGACGTGGCGGTCGCAGCGCGAACGCTCGAGGGCGAGTTGCTGGGCGTGATCGACTTGCGCGCTGCCCGACTGCGCAACGGCGGCTTCCGCCGGCGTGATCGCCGCTGCCGTCGGCGGCGTCAGCACGGCGACTTCGTCACTGGCGGACCGGATCACTGGGTCCGGGTTGTTGGCCGGGAGACGCGCGGGCGCTTCGGCAGCGACGAGCGGTCGTGGTGTCGGCTGCGGGATATCGACGATCGCCGCTGCCGCTGCCGCTGCCGGGCTGGGCTCGCTGCGCGATGCAATGCTTGCTCTCGCGGGCTCTTCCCGCGGCGACGGGTCCTCGGCTTCTGGCGCTTCGCGGGTTTCTGCGCTGATCGCATTGATTGCAGCCTGATTCAACGATGGCGCCGAGCTGCCGGTGCCCAGAGACGCGGGAACGAAGCGCGGGCGGTCGGTGTCGGTTGGTGCGCGTGCCAGCGGTTCGACCGCAAGGGCCTGCGCCGGCGCGGCCGGCGGTTTCGATTCGGGTCGCAGCAGCATGAAGCCGGCAATCCCCGCGATCAGCACCACGGGGACCGCAACCAGCGCCCAGGAAAAACGCGAAGGCGCAGCGGTCGCGGTTGTCGGTGGTGCAGTGACCGTGGCATCAACTGCCGGCGCAGCCTTGAAATTCATCGTCTCCCGCCACTGCGCGATGGTCTGCGGCCTGCGTGCCGGGTCCAGTGCCAGCGCCCGCTCGATGCCGCCCGCGAGTGTGGCTGGCAGGCCCTGATTGACGGCCTCGGCCAGCGAGCTCGTTTGAACTCCGGCGAGACGCTGGTCTGCAGCCGGCGGTCTGTGTCCACTGGCGGCGTGATGGACGACGGCGGCGATCGCATAGATATCTGCAGCCGCTGTGATCTGTGCTTCGGCCTGCCATTCCTCCGGTGCCGCATAGAAGGCCGGCGCCACGCTGTGAAGTGAGCGGGTCCTGAAGCGGATCGCCGCGCGCAGGCTGCCGAAGCCGCCAAGGCGGGCACGGCCGCTGTCGCTGGCCCAGATCAGCCGGGGCCCGATGGCGCGATGCACGATGCCCGCGGCATGCAGCGCTTCGACCGCGTCCATCAGGTCGATCAGCAGATTTTCGACGCTGCTGGCCGGCAGCGCCGTGCCGCGATCGAGCTGGACCTGCAGCTGCGGCATCGTCGGCGCTGTACAGGCATAGAAGGCACTGCCGTGGTGTTCGGCGGACTCCAGCAGGGGCAGCAGTTTCGGATGGCGTAGCGCGCCGACGCTGTGCGCGCGGTCGAGATAGCTGCGAACCCACCAGCGCAGGGCGACGCGGTCGCCGGCGTCGGTGGCGACCATGTTCTGCTCTTCGCGGTGGGCGAACTCGTGAGCGAAGAGTTCGTGGAGCAGGACGCTGCGATGGACGGGATGGTCGGCAAGATAGAGCAAGCCCTGTTCGTCCGCGCCCAAGCTCTGGCGGATGACGTAGCTGCCGATGCTGGTGCCTGACGCCAGCGGCGTCCCGGTCTGATCTGTAGCCATGCGCGACGTTCCCCCGTCTGCCGCAGCGCCGCTGCTGCGCGGTGCTCCCCATCCGACGACCTCTGCTTCAGGCCGTACCAACACGGTCCGATAGTAGTGCCTTGGCCCTGGTCCGAATACCGGGGTTCCACTCATAGACTGCTGTAGCCGCCTGTCAGCCGGGCCCTGACGCTCGACGGCTGTGCCGCGTCCTGCCCCAACAAGGGGGGAGACTGCAGTCAGGTACTTACATACAGGACGGAGCAGCGCCGATGCGGGTCGTCATTGCAGGATCGCAGGGATTGGTCAGGGCGGGGCTGAAGCGCCTCGTCGAGGAGCGCCCGAGCCTGGATGTGGTCGCAGTGGCCGACAGCGGTCCGGCCCTGCTCGAAGCGGTTCACCATCTGCAGCCGGATACCGTGTTGTCCGAGTTCGACCTGCCGCAGCTCAGCGGGCTGGAAGCCCTGGCCCGAATTCGCCGCGAGACCCCTCGGATCGCCGTACTGATGCTGACCGGTGCGCCGGATGCGCAACTGATGCGCGCGGCGATACGCCTGGGCGCCGTGGGCATCGTCGACATGAACGCTGAACCCAATGACCTCTACAGCGCGCTGTCAGCGGTGCAGCGGCACCAGGTCTACATCAGCCCGTCGATCTCGCATTTTCTCGCGACCCCACAAGGTCCACGTCAACCTGACGACGCCGCGACGCTGAGCCAGCGCCAGCGCCAGGTGCTGCAGATGATCGGCCGTGGCAATTCGACCCGTGAAATCGCCAGCGAGATGGGCGTCAGCATCAAGACCGTCGAAACTCACCGCGCGCGGATGATGGATGCGCTGGGCATCCACGGTACGCACGCGCTGATGCGCTATGCAATCCGGATTGCGATGGGCGGCGCGCGCGCATAGGAATAAACTGGTCGGTATGAACAGATTGCTTGTTGCCATCGCCGCCGCCGGGATTTCGTTTACGGTACATGCGCAGCAGGACCTCGGCCCGATGGTCACTGCGCAATCGGTCAGCTGGCAGGGCGCCAGCATTGCCGTCGGCGACAGCCGGGCCAAGGTCCGCCAGATCACCGGGCGATTGCCTGATCGCGACGTCCTGCTGAGTCACGATCAATCGAATCCCATCGGCCGGCAATGGATGTACTTCGGTCGCGATGCCGACCAGGGCAAGCTGCTGTGGGTCGAGCTGATCGGCGGCCGCGTCAGTCGGGTGTGGACCGAGAGGGTCGATCAGTCATCACCGTAGGGATCGCGCAGTGTCTCCCGTGATGCTCCGATGTTGTGTGCCGGTCTCTCGATACACCGCGCCGTCGGCGCGGCACTCGAGACGAACGGAGTTTACTTGTGATGAATCAACCACACTCCGTTCGCATCGAGTGCCTGCCCTTCGACAGGCTCAGGACAAGCTCCGCAGGTGTATCGAGATGCCTGCACGGAGCTTGAGGAAGCGCTTTACTGCCAGTCACCCCAAACCGACTGAATCGCCGCGAGCGTCGCAACACCGGCCGTTTCCGTGCGCAGCACGCGCGGACCGATACGCAGACCGGCAAATCCGCTGCGCGCCGCGTGCTCGATTTCCTGATCGCTGAGACCACCTTCAGGCCCAACCAATAGCGTTACCGCGCCAGCTGGCTTGGCCAGACTGCGCAGGGTCTGCGTGGCTTTCGGATCCAGCGTCAGCTCCAGCGCAGGCTCACGCGCTGCATCCAGCCAGGCATTCAGATTCTGCGGCGCATCGAGCAGCGGCAGGCGGGTACGGCCAGATTGCTCGCAGGCCGAGGCGATGATGCCCTGCCAGTGTTCGGTCTTGCGCTCCCAGCGATCGCCGTCGAGGCGCACAACGCTGCGTGACGACACCAGCGGCACGATGCGCGAGATGCCCAGCTCGACTGCCTTCTGCACGGTGTAGTCCATGCGGTCGCCCTTGGCGATGCACTGGGCGAGCATGAGCTGCAGCGGTGATTCGCGATCCACCGCGTCGAAGGCATCGATGCGTGCCGTCGCCGCGCGCTTGCCGACATCGATCAGGCTTGCCGCGTATTCGCCACCCTGTCCGTTGAAGGCGATGAAGCCTTCTCCCGGTCGCATGCGCAGTGCCTGCACGAGATGGCGGAAGGCATCTTCCGGCAGCGTGAACTCCATGCCGATGCCGAGCACCTGGTTGACGTAGACGCGAGTCACGATTCAGTCCCGCGTTGCGACATGCACCGCCTCGATCGCGATCTTGCACATCTGCTCGATCTCACGCGGCGTGATGACGTAGGGCGGCATGAAGTAGATGACGTTGCCGAGCGGCCGCAGGATCACGCCGTAGTCCTTGTGCGAAGTCAGTGCGTGACGGTAGGCGCGCAAACCGCGGCGTTCGCTGGACGGATACGGCTCCTTGCTGCGGACGTTCTTCGCCAGCTCGATCGCCATCACCATGCCCTGCAGCCGCACTTCGGCAACATGCGGATGCGAGCGCAGCTCGGCGCTCTGGCCCCACATCAGTTCCGACAGCAGGCCGTTGGTGGCAAGGGGGCGCTCGCTTTGCAGCAGATCCAGCGTCGCCAGCGCGGCGCGGCAGGCGAGTGGATTGCCGGTGTACGAATGCGAATGCAGAAAGGCCTTGCCGGCGCTGTAGTCGGCGTAGAACGCCTGGTAGATCTCTTCGCGCGTCAGCGTCACCGCGAGCGGCAGCGTGCCGCCGGTCAGGCCTTTCGACAGGCACATGAAATCGGGGGTGATACCAGGCTGGGCGTCGCGATTGCCCTGCGGCGCAGGGGCCCAGTCGCAAGCCCACAGCCTGCCGGTGCGACCGAAGCCGACCGCGATCTCGTCGGCGATCAGGTGCACGCCGTACTTGGTGCAGGCTTCGCGCAGCAGCGTCAGGTACAGCGGGTGATACATGCGCATGCCGCCGGCGCACTGGATCAGCGGTTCGATGATGACCGCGCAGACCTCGTGCGCATGGCGCTGCAGCGCCAGTTCCATCTTCGCGAAGCGCTGGCGCGTGTGGTCTTCCCAGCTCTGCCCCGGTGCGCGCTCGTAGCAGTCCGGTGACTCGACGTGGATCGGTTCGAGCAGCAGCGGCGCATATGTGTCGCGGTACATGCTCGGCCCGCCGACCGCGAGCGCGCCGAGGGTCTCGCCGTGGTAGCTGTTGGTCAGCGCGATGAAGCGACGCTTCTGCGGCTTGCCGGCATGCTGCCAGTAGTGGAACGACATCTTCAGCGCGACCTCGACCGCAGACGAGCCGTTGTCCGCGTAGAAGCAGCGCTTGAGGCCCGGCGGCGCGAGCTCCACCAGGCGCTCGGACAGTTCGATGACGGTTTCGTGCGTGAAGCCGCCGAGCATCACGTGGTCGAGACGATCCAGCTGTTCCTTGAGTTGCTCGACGATGTACGGGTGGCGATGGCCGACCAGGTTCGTCCACCATGAACTCACCGCATCGAGATAGCGCCGGCCTTCGAAGTCTTCCAGCCAGACGCCGTCGGCGCGCTTGATCGGCACCAGCGGCAGCGGCGGTTCGGCGCCGGCGTGGTCGTGCATCTGTGTGCAGGGATGCCAGACATGCGCCTGCGAGCGCGCGGCCCAATCCTGGTTGAGGCTCAAGCTACAGATCCTTGATCAGCACCAGCGAGTTGCGCTGGTAGTTGTAGAGGCGCTGTTTGTGCATCGGCAGGTCCTCCGGCGTGGCCTTGCGGAAGCCGTGCTCGATGAACCAGTGCGGCGTGTGCGTCGTCAGACTGAAAAGGCGCTTGAGGCCAAGCTGGCGCGCTTCGGCTTCGACGCGCTTGAGCAGGACGCCGGCGCGGCCGGCGCGCTGATAGTCATGATGCACGGCCACGCAGGCGAGCTCGCCCATCTGGTTCTCCGGAAACGGGAACAGCGCGGCGCAGGCGATGACCAGACCATCGCGGATGATGACGTTGAACTTGGCGATGTCGAGTTCCAGCTGCTCGCGCGAGCGCGGCACCAGCACGCCGTCCTGCTCCAGCGGCTGGATCAGGGTCAGCACACCGCCGACGTCTTCGATCGTCGCGTCGCGCATCGCTTCGTAGTCAGGGTCGGAATACAGCATCACGCCGACACCGTCGCGGGTGTACAGCTCGCGCAGCAACGCGCCGTCCTGGTGGCCGACCAGATGTACGCGCTTGACACCGCCGCGCGCCGCTGCGAGTGCGGCAGTCAGATAGGTGCGGTCGAGTTCGCTGAGCGCCGAGCCATTGGCCAGCAGTTCGGCGCCCTGCGCCAGCGACAGCTGGCCGGCATCGCCGGACTCCTCGCCGAGACGCCACTGCTCCGGTTCGGTCGGCGTGACGAAGACGAGCTTGTCCGCGCCGATGGCCGCGGCGGTTGCGGTCGCGAGGTCTTCGGCGCGCAGGTTGAAGATCTCGCCGGTCGGCGAGTAGCCGATCGGCGAGATCAGGGCGATGCGATCCTGATCGAGGACCTGGCGGATCGAATCGACGTCGATGCGGCGCACTTCACCGGTGAACAGGTGATCGACGCCGCTGCGCACGCCGACCGGCCGCGCGGTGACCCAGTTGCCGCTGGCGACGCGGATGCGTGCGCCGCCCATCGGGCTCGAAGCCAGCGAGGTCGACAGGCGTGCTTCGATGTCCATGCGCACGCTGCCGACGGCGTCTTTCGCGCAGTCCAGCGCAGCGCGGTCGGTGACGCGGACGCCGTTGACGAAAGTAGGTTCGAGGTTCAGCGCACGCAGGCGCTGATCGATCTGCGGGCGCAC
>JALYJV010000184.1 GCA_030775105.1 Pseudomonadota bacterium
GAGTCGGCCGGTCTGCAATCCCTTGGCCGGCGAGAGAGAGCACGCCGCGGTGCTGCGCGAGGTGAGGGCGGTGCGCTCCGGCGTCGGCATCATCGACTATTCGCCGCTCGGCAAGATCCTGGTCCACGGTCCGGATGCAGCGACGCTGCTGCAGCGCATGTACGTCAACAACATGAAGACGCTGAAGCCTGGCGCCTGCCGCTACGGCGTAATGATCGGCGAAGACGGCATCGTGATGGATGACGGCGTGCTGGCGCGCTGGGACGAACTGACATTCCAGGTCGGTACCACCAGCGGCAATGCCGAACGCGTGACCGACTGGCTTGAGGAATGGCTGCAATGCGAATGGGTCGATCTCGACGTCATCGTCGAACCGGTGACGACACAGTGGGCAGTCACGATGGTGGCCGGACCGCAGGCCCGGCGTCTGCTGCAGCGCATGAGCACTGGTATCGATCTGTCGGCTGAGGCCTTCCCGCACATGACCGCGCGTGAAGGCGGCATCGGCGACGTGCCCGTGCGCATCATGCGCGTCAGCTTCACCGGCGAGCTCAGCTACGAAGTGAGCGTGCCGTGGCGGTACGGCGCAGCGTTCTGGCAGCGGCTTCTGGCTGAAGGCAAGGACCTGGGCGTTACGCCGTTCGGCATCGAGGCGCTGATGACCATGCGCATCGAGAAAGGTTACTTGCACGTGGGGTCCGAGACCGACGGCTCGACCATGCCGCAGGACATCGGCTTCCAGGACATCATTGCGAAAAAGAGCGACGACTTCGTCGGCCGCCGCTCGACCATGACGCCCGAAGGCCTGCGGCCCGACCGCATGCAGCTCGTCGGCCTGCAGTCACTGGACGATCGTGAAGTGCTGCCGATCGGTGGCCATGTCGTCGACGCGGCGTTCAAGGCAACACCCGGTCATTCGCAGGGCTGGGTGACGTCGTCGGCATACAGCCCGACGTTGGAGCGGCCGGTCGCGCTGGCACTGGTCTCGCGCGGCAGAAGCCGCCTGGGTGAAACCGTGAAGGTCTACGACGCGCAGCTCGGTTGCTGCCTTTCAGCGCGCATCGTCGAACAGGTGGCCTACGATCCATCGGGAGCGCGCATCAATGTCTAGTTCAACACTCGAGGCCATGTCAGCGCTCGGTTCAAGCGGAAGCTCCATGGGCACCGTCGTCATCGATACATCGCAACTCAAGGTGAGCGAGGTACCCTGGCTGCAGGTGCTCAGCTTGCGCGCCTCGAAGATGCATGCCAGCGAGCAGGGGCTGTCCACGCTGCTCGCGCCGCTGGGCCTGCAGGTGCCGCGCGCGGCCAATGCACTGCAGGGCAATCCGCAACGATCCTGCTCGTGGCTGGAGCCGCGCGCCTGGCTACTGGTTTCGGAATCTGCCGTACAGATTGGCAAGCAGGCGCACTGGCTGATCACAGACATCTCGGATCGCGTCGCCGTCTTCAGCGTCAAGGGCGAGCACGCGCGGCCGATCATTGCGGCGGGCTGCGATCCGCATCTGATGCGCCCGGGCACGATGGCGCGCACGCGGTTTGGCGGCATCGCCAACGTCATCGTTGAGCAATGGGCTGAAGCCGATTACCGCCTGCTGATTGATGTCAGCGTTGCGGGTGTTTTTGCGGCCTGGCTCAAGTCGGCTGCGCAAAACCTGCGCAGTCCGCTGAACCTGACCAAGCAGGCAGGTTCGAGCTGAGCCAGCCGACGTAGGTTTTCTGTCGGCTTGAGTTTCCTGATGCCGGCTGCCGCTGCTTAGCACGAATGTCGAACCCGGTCCGACCGTCTCTGGAGTGCCAGGAGCAGACTTCCTCAGTGTCCATTACCCGGCAAGCTAAGGAATTTAGACGTTGTTCTGCGCGGATTCGACCTGGAATCCCGTGCCATGGCGATTCGTTGGTTGCGCTATCCTCACTTAACTGGGGATCTAGATGTCCGATGCTCTGCAAGCCTACGTACCTTCGATCATGTGGCACATGGTCATGCTGGGCATTGGCTTCGCCTTCATCCATGCTGACCGCGACTCGCCGACCAGCAAGGCATTGGCGGCGGCGTTCGCGTTTTATGGCATGGAATGCATTCCCGGTGTATTCCTGCGGGCGCTGGACCACTGGCCTCTACCGCTCGAATGGCGAGCCTTGCTCGCTATCCCCGGAAATCTGGCCTACATCGCCTTTGCAGAATGGTTCCGATTGGTTCTGCTCACAGCGATTCCTCAAGGTCGCTTAGTCCGAGGCGGCCTTCTGATGTTGCGGCTGTCGCAGCTGATGCTGGCATCGCTGGTCATTTGCGCCTTTGCGTTGCCTGAACTGTACGGGCGCGACTTCCTACCCCCTTTAGTGGGCGGCAGGGGCAGTGGTCCGGGGTACTGGCTTTTCGCCGGCCTGGGACAGGCGGCCCGTTTCATGTTGGTGCTGCCAATCCTGATCCTGCTTCTGCAGAAGATTGATTTTCAGGAAAGGCCGCGCGTCCTTGGATTAATCGCAGCCATTCCCCTCATCGACGTGCTGCCCTACTTCCTTCCGATCGCTTCGCCGCTTTTTTGGGCCAGCAACATTCTGGGGCTGATGATCTTCCTCGCCGGGGCAGTGCGCTATCACGTCCTGCAGGGCCAGCGCGGCCAGTTCATGGCGCGCTTCCTGTCGCCGCAGGTCCGCTCACTGATACACGAACGCGGCTTGCTGCGGGCACTCGACCAGACGCATCTCGAGATCACCATCGTCTGCTGCGACCTGCGCGGCTTCACCGCCTACTCTCAGGCGCACCCGCCCGCGGACGTCGTGAGGCTGCTACACGACTACTACGATTCTGTCGGGACAGTAGTGGCGGAGTTTGGCGCAACGATCAAGGATTTTGCTGGCGACGGCATCCTCATTCTCGTCGGTGCGCCCCTTCCGGATTCGCAGCACACTCGCAACGCCCTGATGCTTGCGCGCCGTGTTCACGATGCCATGCGCTCCGTCTCGCAGCGTTGGAGTCACGATGCCTACCGCATCGGCCTCGGGATAGGCGTTGCCAGTGGCAAGGTCATCGTGGGCGTGATCGACTCGACTTCTCGCTTCGAGTACGCGGCCGTCGGGCCAGCCGTCAATCTGGCCGCGCGTCTGTGCGCCGAAGCAGCCGATGGCGAAATCCTGACGGATGCGCAGACGCTCGAGGCGGCGGGCATCAGTGCCAGCGCGTTCGATACCCGCGCAGAGATGAACCTGAAAGGCATCGCTGAGCCCGTGATCGTTGTTGCTGTGAGTGCGTGAGTGGGGCAATGAACCTGAAAATTGCGCCATCACGGAAAGGATCGATTTCGATGCTCGGATCCCCGAACTGACTGAAGGGCACGTTGTAGATCTTCTTAAGAGCGGGAACCACATCCTGGGTCAAAGGGAGCATGGTCCTTCAAGGCAACGCAGCGTAGACCGCATGCAGACAACAAGGCTCCTACGCTAACTGTTCTACACCAACTCTCACAGCGACTCCGTACGGCGCCCAACATAAGGG
>JALYJV010000185.1 GCA_030775105.1 Pseudomonadota bacterium
GGCCACAGCCAGGCGAAGACCGGCGCAAGGACGACGATGAAGAACGCACCGAGGAATGTCAGCGACCCTGCTGTCTGAGGCACGAGCACAACGTCGTGCGCCAGTGCGGCGGACAAGCCCAAGGCCATCAGCACGAACATGCCACGCGCCACTGCCGCCCTGCCACGATCCGCGAAGACCAGCGCAGCGACCATCAGCACCGGGCTCGCCGCCAGCGCAAATGCCGCCCACGGCAGCGTCGCCTGCGACGCGAGCGGAATCGCGCCGAACAGATCCTTGGTCATCAGGCGATCGGTGAACGTGATCCACGAGCCGTAGGTCTGCTCATAGAGCGTGAAGAACACCAGCACGGCAAAGATCAGCACGACCAGCGAAATCATCTGGCCGCGTTCCGCTGGGCTGCACCTTGCCCACAGGAACCAGACGAACCAGAGCACGAAGGCCAGCGCGATCAGGTGCATCGCGCCATGCACGGTCCAAGTGCGCTGGATCAGCTGCCAGACCAGCGCGACACCTGCGATGCCGCCGAGATAGATCCACGCCTCGCGCGGCAGACCGGAAACACGCTCGCGCAGCAGCGCCGGATTGTTCGGCTCGGCATGACCGTCGAGATACTTCTGCCCCCACAGGAACACGCCCAGGCCGGCGACCATCCCGATGCCGGCTGCACCAAAGCCGTATTTCCAGCCGTAGGTTTCACCGAGGAAGGCGCAGATCAGACTGGCGAACAGCGCACCGACATTGATGCCGGCGTAGAACACGGTGAAGCCCGAGTCGCGCCGCGGATCGTTGTCCGGATAGAGCTTGCCGACGATCGTCGAGATGTTCGGCTTGAGGAAGCCGACGCCCATGATGATCAACGCGAGCGACAGATAGAACACCTGCATCGCCCCCTCATCACGCTCGACGACACCATCCACCAGTCGCGCCTGGTGCCCTTCAAACGCCATACCGAGGTGACCGAGCACCAGCAGCACCGCACCGAAGACCACGGCCTTGCGCATCCCAAGATAGCGGTCGGCGAGCAGGCCGCCGATCACCGGCACTGCGTAGACCAGGCCGCCGTAGGCGCCGAGCAGGTCGTAGCCGGCATCGTCGGTGAACAGGTGGTACTTGAGCAGGTAGAGCAGCAGCAGCGCCTTCATGCCGTAGAACGAAAAGCGCTCCCACATTTCGGTGAAGAAGCACACATACAGACCTTTCGGATGGCCGAGAAAGTCTGTGCTGGCGGCGGCGGGAGCGGTCATGGCGATTTCTGTGGGCTGATAGGGGCTGAGTATAGGCAAGCGTCAACGGCGCTGGCTGAGGCATTATCCCCAGTCCCCTGAGGGCACGATCCGATTACCATGCCGGTCTGATATTCGGAGGAGTGCTGTTCCCGTGATTTTCACCACCAAGCCCCTGCTCGCAGGCGCGCTGCTCGCGCTTGCCTCGACCACTGCCATGTCCACTCCCGAGTCCACCGCTCCGCGTGCCTTCAGCGTTGCCGACCTTGTGCGCCTTGAACGCGTCTCTGGCCCGGTGCTGTCGCCGGACGCCCAGTCGGTGGTCTACACGCTTCGCCGCACCGACTACGACGAGAACAAGGGTTTGATGGACCTGTGGCTGCTGGATCTGCAGACCCGGCAGAGCCGCCAGCTCACCCGCGCCGATGGCAGTCACACCGATCCGCGCTGGGCAGCTGACGGCAAATCGATCTACTTCCTGTCGACGCGCAGCGGCAGCTCGCAAATCTGGCGCCTGGAACTGAATGAAGGCGGCGAAGCCAAGCCGGTCACCGCGCTGCCGGAACCGGTCAGCAATTTCACGCTGTCGTCGGACGGCCAGCGCATCGCGCTGTCGATGGAGGTCTACCCGGACAGCGCCGACCTCGCCAGCAGCGGCGAGCGCGACAAGAAAAAGGCAGACAGCAAGTCCAGCGGCATGCTGTTCGACAAGTTGTTCATCCGCCACTGGGACACCTGGAAGGACGGCAAGCGCGCGCAGCTGTTCACGCTGACGCTCAATGCCGACGGCACGGCCGGCAATCCGGTATGGATCAGCAAGGGTATCGATGGCGATGTGCCGTCCAAGCCATTCGGCGACGCGACCGAATACACGTTCTCGCCTGACGGCCAGACGGTGATCTTCACCGCACGCATCGCCGGTCGTACCGAAGCCTGGAGTACGAACCTCGATCTGTGGTCGGTGCCGGCGGATGGCTCCGCAGCGCCGGCCAACCTGACCGCACCGAACGAGGCAATGGATGTCGGCCCGGTGTTCTCGCCGGACGGCCGTTATCTGGCATGGCGCGCAATGAAGCGGCCGGCGTTCGAGGCGGATCGGCTGGCGATCATGCTGCGCGATCTCAAGAGTGGCCAGACCCGCGAAGTTGCACCGCAGTGGGATCGCTCCGCCGCCGATCTGGCGTTCTCGAAGGACGGCAAGACGCTCTATGCCAGCGCCGACGATCTCGGCCGCCATCGCCTGTTCGCGATCGATGTCGCTTCCGGCACCGCATCGGCACTGACCGGCGACGGTGCGGTCAGCGGCTACTCGGTCAGCGGCGACACCGTGATCT
>JALYJV010000186.1 GCA_030775105.1 Pseudomonadota bacterium
TGTTTGAGGGGACGGTATCATTCGCGCCTCATTTTAAGCCGTCCTGTCGCCGTTGCGGCCTTTCCCGGCCGAAATGGGCAAATTCTGGTTATAAACTTTTCGGGTTCAAATCATGGCATCCGTCAGCACCAACGAAATGAAGGCCGGTACCAAGCTCCTGATTGATGGAGATCCGTACTCGGTCATCGATAACGAATACCGCAAGCCGGGCAAGGGCCAGGCGACCAACACGATCAAGATTCGCAACCTCAAGACCGGTCGTGTGCTCGACCGTACGTTGCGGTCCGGCGACACCATCGAATCGGCTGATGTCGAAGATCGCGACATGCAGTACCTGTACAGCGATGGCGAGTTCTGGACATTCATGGACCCGAAGACCTTCGAGCAGATCACCGCAGGCAAGGCTGCGATGGTTGACACGGCGCAGTGGCTCAAGGGCGAGGAAACCGTCCGCATTACCCTGTGGAACGAAGTGCCGCTGGTCGTCTACGCGCCGAACACGGTTGAGCTGACGATCACTGAAACCGACCCGGGCCTCAAAGGCGACACTGCGACCGGTGGCGGCAAGCCGGCGACGCTTGAGACCGGCGCCGTGGTCAAGGTGCCGCTGTTCATCCAGCAGGGCGAGAAGATCAAGGTCGACACGCGCACCGGCGAATACCTGGCCCGCGCAGGCAAGTAATCCGTGACGCGAGAAGTGCGCAACTGGCGCCCTTCCGCGAGCCTGGAAACGATCAAGGAACGGGCGGCGCTGAACAGCGCCGTCCGTTCTTTTTTTGCCTCGCGAAACGTGCTCGAAGTCGAGACGCCAATCCTGTCGCAGGCCGCAACCGTCGACAAACACATCGACAGCTTCGCGACGGCCGGCGTCGGTGACGGGAAGCGCTGGCTGCATACCTCACCGGAATTCGCGATGAAGCGCCTGCTCGCTGCAGACAGCGGGCCGATCTACCAGATCGCCCGCGTATTCCGGCGGGACGAGCAGGGCCGCCACCACAACCCTGAATTCACGATGCTCGAATGGTATCGGCCGGGCTTCGATCATCACGCGCTGATGGACGAACTGGCCGAGCTGCTCGCGGCCTGCGGAGTGCAGGGCGAGGTGACGCGGCTCAGCTACCGCGAGGCCTTCGAGCAATACGCCGGCTTTGATCCGCATGCATTGGATGCGGCCGAGTTGCGCGAGCGCTGGACGGCGCGCGACATGGTCGGCATCGAAGGTTTGAGTGCCGCCGAGCTGGGCGATGCCGATTTCTGGCTCGACCTGTTGATGTCGCACGTCGTCGGCCCGCAGCTGGGCAGGGATGCGCCGCAGTTCGTCTACGACTTCCCCGCAACTCAGGCGGCGCTGTCGCGCGTGCGGTCCGGCACGCCGCCGCTGGCGGAGCGCTTCGAGCTGTTCTGGCGCGGCATTGAACTGGCCAATGGATTCCACGAACTGACCGATGCTGCCGAGCAACAGCGCCGCTTCGAGGCCGATCAGCAGGCGCGTACAACCTTGGGACGTGGTGTGCCGCCGTGCGATGCGCATCTGATCGACGCGCTGACCCATGGCATGCCGCCTTGCGCGGGCGTCGCGGTTGGTCTGGATCGCGTGCTGATGCTCAAGCTGGGGTTGTCTTCGCTGGAGCAAGTGTTGGCGTTCGCGGCAGATCGCGCCTAGACAGTAGCCCGGTTCCGCGCAGCGGAGCCGGGACGTCCAGTTGCTGCGCCGAGCTTCCCGGCTTCGCTGCGCGAAACCGGGCTACGGGCTGAACAGATCCCACGCAAAACGCAGGATCAGCAAGCCAACAACCACAATGAACAGCTGGCGCACGAAGGCATTGCCCTTGCGGATGGCGAGATGCGTGCCGAGCAGGCTGCCGGCGACGTTGAAGACCGCCATCGGCACCGCGATGTCGTAGCGCACGTGATCGGTTGCGACGAAGTAACTCAGCGCGGCGAGATTGGTGACGACATTGACCAGCTTCGCCGAAGCTGACGCGGCGAGAAAGCTGAAGCCGAACAGGCCGACGAAGGCGATCACCAGAAAGCTGCCGGTGCCGGGGCCGAAGAAGCCGTCGTAGAAACCGATCAGCGTACCGACGACGAGGCCGAGCGCAGTCTGCCGGTGACCGGCCCTGCGGGGTGCATGCAGTGCGCCGATGTCTTTCTTCATCAGCGTGTAGATCAGCACCACAATCAGCAGCACCAGAATCACCGGGCGATAGGCG
>JALYJV010000187.1 GCA_030775105.1 Pseudomonadota bacterium
GTTGGTCGTCGCCCGCGCCGCCGTCTACGGTATCGTTGCCCTCGCCACCATCCAGACGGTCGTTGCCGTTTTCACCCGCAAGAATGTCATCTCCCGCCTGCCCGAACAGCAGATCGTCATCTTCTCCGCCGAGCAGAACGTCATTGCCCATGCCGCCTTGCAGCTCGTCCTCGCCTGCGCCGCCGTCCAGCGTGTCGTTATCGTTCAGGCCGAACAAAACATCGTTGCCCTCACCGCCCTCGAGCTGATCGTCGCCATCCCCACCTTGAAGGTCGTCGTTGCCGGCACCGCCCAGCTGAACGTCCGCACCTGCGTCACCTACGACAATGTCGTCGCCAGCACCGCCGTCCAGATAGTCGTCACCCTCCTGTCCGTACAAGCGGTCCTCGCCGTTACCGCCCTCCACAAAGTCGTTGTCCTTGCCGCCAGCGAGAACATCATTGTCAGCACCACCGAGCAACACGTCGTCGCCGCCGCCGCCGAGCAGTTGGTCGTTGCCCGCACCGCCGTCCAGGTAATCGGCGCCGTGATAAATCTCCTTGACGCCTTGGCCGTCACCTTCCAGCCAGTCGTCTCCCAAGCCGCCGAAGAGCAGGTCGTTGCCGCCATCACCGGTCAGTCGGTCGTCGCCGTCTCCGCCGTCAATCAGATCATCGCCGTGTGCGGCGTAGCGCGGGTCATCCTGCAGACTGTCGGTGGCCCCAAAGGCCATGATGCCGTCACCGCCTATGATGTCGTTGCCTGCCTCGCCAAGAAGGATGTCGTCTCCGCGCAGGCCGAGGATGTCGTCATTGTCGGCACCGCCGTGCACCACATCGTCTCCGGTGCCGGCACGAATAAAATCGTTGCCCGCACCGCCATCGATGGTGTTGCCCATGTCGTCCAGAACAGGCAGCGGCGAAAAACCGACGATGACATAGGCATTTCCGGGTCCTGCTGCAGCGCTATACACGAGCCAGCCGAAACCATTCGCGGATTCGGTGCCGTAGCCGCTCGGGTTCGGATCGCTCTCTCGCGTCCGTCGCGCCGGTGGACGACCGAACAGGTCATGGCCGGACGCTGAACCGAAGATGAAGTCGTTGCCGGCACCGCCGTTCAGGTGGTCGCGTCCGGACGCCCCCAGCAGCACGTCGTTGCCGTCTCCTCCGTCCAGCAGATCGTCGCCATCGCCGCTCGAAAGCAGGTCGTTCCCGCCCCCGCCGATCAGGTGCTCGTGACGAGCATCGCCCAGCAACACATCATCGGCGCCCGATTCGCCGCCGGCAGACGCGTAGTTGCCGTCCGTGTCGAGTATGTAGAACCCATTCTCGGAGACTTCCTTTTGGTACTCGCCGATCAGATCGCGTGAGGTGGCAGTGGGTTCTTCGGGTTCGGCCTCCGTGAGCGTGATGCCAAGATCGCCAGGAGTGAAGTTCTCAATGACGACGCGATCGCGATTGGCGTCCGCGGAAAAAATGGTCAGCGTACCCGGACCGCCAGACGGTCCCGAAAAGAGGTATTCGAATCGTCCATCCTCGCTCCGATAGATGGCGCTTTGACCCGTAGGACTGATGACGTACTCGCCGCCGGTCGCTGTGTGCGAGTCAGCCCCGTCCGCATCTCGAAAAACGACGCTGCCCTCTCCTTGAATGTCGCGGATCGTGTCGTGAGATTCGCCTCGAACAATGATGTATGTATCGTTGTCCAGGCCTCCGATCAGCGTATCGCGACCCGCGCCACCATTAAGGATGTCGTTGCCCGACATGCCGACGAGCGTGTCGTCGCCCTCTTCGCCGCGCAGCTGATCGGCACCGGCTCCGCCTTCCAGGTAGTCGTTGCCGTCGCGACCTTCGAGCAAGTCGCTACCGGCTCCGCCGAACAGGAAATCTCCGATCTCACCGCCCACGAGATTGTCGAAACCCAAGGGATCATTTCTGCCGAACAGAACATAGCGAGTGTCGAATACCGGATTCGCAGCCGCGTCATCCGGATGCACGACGATCGTCGTGCCACTCTCTTGATCTTCATACTGAGTGGCCGTATCGCCGGACGTGGTCAGCGGGCCAGTCACATCGTCGGTGTTGACGCGCAGAAGCCGTTCAAGCAGAGCTGCGCGTTGGCTCAGATATTCGGGCGTGAGCGCGCCTGCTCCGGTTTCCTCGTTATAGAGCGAGAGGGCCTCCGCATGCTCCGCGTAAAGGGCGGCCGTACCACCTTGGTCGATGTTGCCTTGCGCGCCAGTGACCAGAAGGGCAAACGGATTGAGCTGCGACAGGGCGTAGCGATAGGCAAGCGCGGTTCCGGCAGATGGCCCTTCCGCAGCGGCCGCCGCGCCCAGCGACGATGCGGTACCTATGAGGCTTTCAATCCGAAAGTTCAGGTTGGCAGGTGGGTTGGTCAGTTGCTCAATGGCTCCAAGCAGATCGAACACGCGGCTGTAATACGTCTCCCGCGCAGCAAGGTCTGTGGGAGACATGTCATAAGGCTCAAGGGAGCCAAAGCCAAGGAGTTCGGACAGGATGTCAACGCAAACTGTCGGCGTGCGCGAGAGTGTGTCGCTAGTGGCGGCGACGATTTCAGCGATGCTCTCGGACGATGCCTCAGAGTCCAACGCCTCCAGCAAGGCATGCACGGCCAGCGCGTCAGTAATCTCCTCGGTCGCGTGCGTCCTGCCTGTCCCCGGGACGGCAATTCGTGTCCCTGGCTGATATAACAGCGTATCGCTCGCGGGGACTTCTGGACCTTCGGGGTTGTAGACGTTGTTGATCAGCGATTCGTCGAAAGAGGGCGACTGCCCGAGAGCTTCAAACATGGTGCGCAGTACATCAGGCACGCCGGTCGCGCTGCCAATGGGCCCGAATCCAACACCGTTATACGAATAGACTTGATGGACCGCACCCGGAAAATCCCAGGCGAAGGCCATGGACAGATGACCGCCAAGGCTCAGTCCCGCGACGTCAAGGATCTGTGACTGGAGCAGCACGGGCTGCCCGTCCAATCCAAGGAGCCCATTTGCGTGAGAGGCTAGCCCGAATACCGCATTCGACGTCTCGATCAGCTCGCCATCGTTGGCCAGATGGTACTGGCGTACCAACTGATCGCTAGGCGTGGTCAGCTGCAGGAAGTAGTTGTGCAGATCGAGAATCTGATTGAAACCCGCCCCATAGCGGAAAGCGCCTCCGAACACAGTAACTACGAGGTCGTTCAGCAGGCCAGATGCATTCAGCTCCACGCCACGAATCGCGAGCACGTAGCGTTGTTCCTGCGTGTCATAGAATAGATTAGCACCGAGCCCTGAAGAAGCCTCGTAGGTATCGAGTGTGACGGTATAGCGCTGCGTGAATGCCGCTGCTAGGGATTGGGGAATATTCTCAGTATCTGTAAGGCGCGCGATGTAGGCGGCATCGTTGCTCCCCATCCCCCTGACAAGGCCCCTTGCATACCCGGCGCGAGCAACGACTGCATTCTGTAACAGCGTTTCAAATGATTCGCTCATTTCTGCGTCTCCTTACTTTTCATAAGTCGGCTCGCTCGGTGCCGTCTTCAGGAACAGTCCATCTGTACTGAAGTCCTCTTTGCCGCAATGAGAGCCGGCACTATCCCCAATGAGTGCCCCCAACCCTTCGAGAATCCAGCCTGGTTTGGAGCTGAATCTTGCGTGCTCGTAAATCACTTCGCCGGTGGCAGTTGTAATTGTTACTGCATGCCGATAGAAGGAGAGTCCAACGAACCAATCCAGTTCGCTCATCGAAAAATCTTGCCTCGCCACATAAGGCCCACAATCCACGGGCCTGCGGAGCCCCTGAAAACCCAGCTTCGAGAACGTTGGGCCAGGCGGGTTTAGACATTCCCGGCGAAAGCCCGCCCATTTGTCCCAATGCGAGGCGGGAAACTTGGTAGGAACGAAAATCCGCACACCGCCTTGCTCCTCGCACAGTCGGTGAAGTTCCATGCGGCTCAGAAATTCATCGGTAAATGGAATGACCGCAAAGAACAACGCCAGCCCGAATGTGGCAACTAGCTTCATGGTGACGCTCTTTGCGCGACGTACCAGACAGACCGCGATCCACACGGAGAGGGCGAGGTATATCCCGAGCGGTAGGAGGAAGCTCATTGAAGTGCCCGCACACGCTGTGGATGTTTTCGTCGCCGTGATCGGAGTTGTCGAAGGATGAGTCGCTGCGGCGGCTGAATGTGATGCCACTGCCACCTCAGCCTACTGTGACAGCGACCGACCAACAGCGCATTGCTCAAACCATTGAGCACCAGTCGATCGTCGCCTTCACCGCTCTGTAGGATGTCGTCGCCGGCACCGTCAAGCAGCATGTCGTTGCCGCCCCAACCTAATAGTTCGTCGTTGCCTTCCCTGCCACCTAGCCTATCGCCGCCCTGGTATTGCGCGGGGGTCGTGGAGATGTCGCCATCGAGACGGGCATTACCGGTACCACCCCGTAGCACGTCACTGAGGCCGCCACCTTGCAGGCGGTCGTTGCTTGCGACACCGTCAAGATAGTCAGTGCCGTGCCGCTCAAGTGCCAGGCCGCTGACAGAGTTGTCAGTCGAATCCTCAAATTCCCACTGAGCAAGAGGAATGCTTCCTTGGTTCGTGCCAAGGAGAGGGCGGATTTGCTGTTCTGTGTAGGTTCCCGGTGCGAGATTTGTTCCGGCGGACGAAAAGAACAGCTGCACAACCTCAAACATAGCGGGAGACGCAAAGCGCCCGGGACCCGCCATGAAGTCATTGACGTCCTGTTGATATGTAGCTGGCGCGGCACCTGCGCTACGCATGACCGAACCCGCACGAAAGTCCTCCGACGGCGTCCACGTGCCGCAGAGATAGAGATTAATTACTTCTGCAACTGTCAGGACGCTCATGGCTTACTCTCTCCTCCACAACGATGGCATCGTGTCCCTAACCTGGCCACTGCTCGACAATCCAACATACCTTTCAGCGATAGCGGAATCGACCACGCCACGCTGATCCTCGAAATCGATGCGATGCTCGACCTTCATCACCGTTGAAAGTGCACCCATAAGTCGTTGCCACAGTGTCGGCGCAAAACCTTCTCTTCCCGTCCGTACGATCGAGCAGCAACCTGCATTGCGTTGCACAAATTCTTCGACGTTCTTGTATGGAATCGTGGCACTCTGTGCGCCGCGATCTTCAATGACATATCGGGACCCGTCGCTCGGCTTATCAGATGCTGCTCTAACAGTCCGCGGGTACTTCACGAGCGTATCCTTGATTGCCGCAATCTTGAGTTCTTCCTCCGACAAATAGCGGCGCTCCTGAGAGCAATAACCAAAGTAGTGCAAACCACCTAGAGATAGGGGCAATAAAAGCAGCGCTGCAATACTCGACCCGACGAGTGCCAAGGCCAGCCTTTTTGCATTCACGTGCATTCCGCCCATGTGCTTCCGCTATTCCTGACTGAACGCCGGCCAGCAACTACCCGCGCCGCCACGTAGATCCCGATCGGCTGCGCTGTAGGTGAAGTTGCCGTCGCACGCCTCTCCCTGAGTCAGCAGATTCCGCAACTCCGTCCAATGCTCCAAAACTCGAGAGTTCCCCATCCACTTGGGAGGCTCGGGGTAGCGAAGCCGGATTCTGTACTTGACGCGCGGTTGTCCGCGTGCGTCCAAGTCTTGCTTGAAGGCGACGAACTTGACGTCCGCTTTCCCTAGGTGGAAGCAATTATTTCGATCACTCCTTACTGCAGAGCGGTATTGAGGAGCCATCTCGTAGATATGGCCGGAAGCGTCAGAGCTGCTCGACTTGGCACCGGACGGAATTCCTGCTCGCACGCTCTTGGTGAGAACGCCAGCAGCGACCAGCGCTTCAAGATGCGGTAACGCATTGGAGACGCGGTCATTGGGTTTGCGTATCTTGCCGTCGATGATGGCGACAGCGTAGTGACGGTCGCTGGTGCGGATCGATTCGTCTACCTCTTCGCCGCCTGGCAAGCAGATGTTCCCTGAGGACCACGGAGCTTCTGGCCCATCGCCATGACGTCGTCGAATCAGCGTCTTGATCTCCTCTTCGGGCGGGAGACTGCCAGGGGCAGGGCGCTCGACGAGCGACGTCGGACGCGCACCGCGGACAGCCCACAGCTTCTGCGCTGTCCGCTCCAGTGTCACCTGGAATTCTTTCCCATCGAGTTGAGCCTGGATTTCAGGAAACGCCGCAAGTACCGCCTTTGACCGTGCCCACGGTTCAAGCGCGCCAATACTCGAAAAGCCAGTCTTCCCGGTCACGGCGTAATGCTCACGCTTGGATTTTGGATCCATGGGAATGCGCCGGAAGCTCGACAGCCCGCGGAAGGCTGGTGCTCCGTAGGCCAAACAGAAGGGGCGTCTATGCGTGGTTGAAACCGCCCAGCCCGCGCCCGTGAGCCCGTATCGGAGAGACTCGGCGACTACTCCGTCGCTCGCTTTGCGGACGATCCACCTTTCCATCAGGCCGGCACCGACCAGCGCGTCTGCACTCTGAATGAACTGCTGCTCCCGCTCGTCGAGCGCCCCGGTGGATGGCAGCTCGATGCGCCACTGGAACGGTAGCTCTGCCTTGGATTCGCGCGCCCGGGCAGGACGTCTGGGCAGACTTACGCACTGAAGGTTCAGCCGATCATCGAAACCCGAACGCGAACCCGATTGCGCCGGCTTCGCGATCACGGTTTCCCACAGCACCTTCAATGCATATTCGACCTCCGCGTTGGCGGGCAGCGGAGCAGCGCCTGGACCTTCGCTCTGAGCCAGCTGTTGATCGACAAAAGATTTAGCGCTGAGGTCGACCGACATCCGGGCCAGCGCCTTCTCATGTCGAGCGCAGATCACGTCGAATGACGGAAGATTTGCGCTGCTTGCGGCGGTCCGATAGACGTCTGACAGCGCTTCAAGATACTCGGACTCGAACGACGTGAGATCCTGCGCAAACATTGCATACATCGTCCAGACAAGCTCGTGGTTGGCCTGTCGCGCTCTTTCTTCGATGGCTCGGGAGAAGCTCACCGCGGAATCCGCTTGCTCGCGATAGCGTTTGAGCGCGGGTGCGGCAACGCCAGAGAGCCATTGATTCACATCGTCGAGGCGCTGCGCTTGAAGCTTCGACCATTGTTCTTGCGAATGCGCGCGGCGCTCAGGCTCACATGCCCGAGGGTCGCTGACGAGCTCACTCGGTAAGCGGTCAAGTCCGATGGGACCGTGGCGCACTGGGCGGAACTCTTTCATGAGATTCCGCATCTGCGTGCCCGGACTGGGCTGCTGCTGTATCGCGGCTACAATGCCTTCATCGGTGGCCGAGGGCTTCGCGTCCATCGGCCGCACCTTCCAGGTAGGCTTGAGTGGAATCTCGCTTCTCAATCTTTCCCAGCGTTCGACCAGCGCCTTGAGCTTGGATAGCTCGCTGGATGGTGTGTTAACGACTTCGGGCGTGCCGACATAGTCGCGAGCCTGCGCTGCAGTAAGCGGGATCGGCGGAGCAAGACCATGCAACTGAGCTGCGGTCTCACCCGCGGAGTTCGCGGAACATACGCTGCAGACGAATAAGCATGCCGGCGACAGAAGAACGGCCAGTCGGCGCCCGAAGCCTGCTCGCGTCCTACAGACCATATCGACGCTACTAGGCCAGCCGCGCATTTGCCCAGTTGGGCCAATAATGGGCGATTGCGCAGACGGCGCAGCGCGCCCAGCGGACTCAGCTGTACCCCGTCCGTCCACGACCCCCTCCCCAAACCTCGCTTGGCTACGCCAAGTACAGATCCTTCTCCTTAGCGCAGCACCAAGCCGTAGGCCCACATGAGTATTGGCGGTGGCTTCCCTTACACCGCTGACACCAATGCTGCGATACGGCGAGTCTGCCCCTCTACACGTCGACTGACAAGCCGAGGTCAGAAACACGCAATCACGATCCCGCAGATCGGTAGTCGCGCAGGCACGCGATCGTTCCAGAGATAGTCCACTTCGTTCTCCCCCGAGACCGATCAGAACAGCGAATCGACGGCGTGTGCTTCCCCCGGTTGCTAAACGCACACCGATTACAGCCTTATCTGGAACTACTCAGGAAGTCAAAGCGCACTAGTTGAGCCGCGCTTAGGGACAGGCATTGTTCATGTCGGGCACAGTCACGCCCGAAGCGGCTTCTGCTTGAGATTCGAATAGGCGAAGGGTCCTTAGTAGCTCTTCATGCTGGCGATTGGAACGTTTCGAGATATACCGGACCCTAATCTGCCGATATCGGAATCAGGGCACTTTCCAAGCTAGTTGGCCTTTTTCTTTGGCTCATTTCGCGTTAGCTATGGACGAGGCGAGGGGCGGAGGGCCAAAGCGAGCCATGATGCGGGCTGTGCGGTGACCGGACCGAACCGGTCGAGGGCGCGGAACCAACCCAAGTAACTGGCCAGGTACTTGGTTGCCACGCCGCGAAATCGTTGCATCCATCCTTTGAGCCGGCCGTGATAGGCGTTGACGTTCTGGATGTGCCAAGGCCCCTGGGTTCTGGCGCCAGAGGTCATGTTGAGTGCGTGATGCTCGACGCCGATCTGACGCGCTGCTAAGGCCATTGCGGAACTGCCGTCGGTGCACAGCACGACGTCCTGTGCCAGCACTGGCGCGAGTGCTGCGGTCAGTTGGGCTTTGTCGGAACGACTCAGCATGAAGTCGGTGCAGGCACCGGATCTGTCCCTGACGACCAGCACGGGAACATGGTCGTCGGACGTGCCGCGTGTCGAGGATTTACCGCCGCGCCGGCGGGCCTGGCGTGAGATGCCGTGCTGGCCTTTGTTCGAACGCAGGACGAAGGTCTCGTCGGCCTCGGCAATGCCCATCAGGACCCTGGCTTTGACGGCCTGGGCTTGGGCCAGAAAGCGATGGCGCCAGCGAAACCCCGTGCTCGGTGCCACCCGCAATCGCCTCGCCGCGGCATGCACGCTCAAGCCTTCACTCAGCACCTGGGACTGAGCCAGCCACTTGCCCTTGTGGCGCAGCCGCGCCATCGGGGTGCCGGGCGTTTAAGGTCTTGCCGCAACCCCGGCACTTGTAGCGTTGCAGGCCATCGGCCTGCCCGTTGCGAACCAGGCGCTCCGATCGGCAATGCGGACACTGCGACACCTCGCTGCCCTGGCTGTCGATGACTTGTGTCATTTCGGCTGCGGCGCTCTGCCGGAACAACTCGTCCCGCAGCTTCATCTGCTGGTTGAACGTCAGCTGGCTCATCAGCGACAACAGTCGCTTCATGTCTCTGTCCCGCATCGCGCGCTCCTGGCTTGCTCGAAGCTTATGCGTCGCCAAGTCAATTTGCGCACTCTTAGCTCAGAACATGAGCCTGTCACGACCTAACGCGAAATGAGCCTTTTCTTTGGCCCCGCTATTCCCGCTCTCTCCATGACTGTAACGATTTGTTGCAAACGATTGTGCAGGTCAATTGCGGCTGCTGCCGTCAGTACTAATCGCCCAGTTGGGTAGCGCTTGGCCAGCCGCTCTTCAGCGGTGGGCTTTCCCTCGGGGTATGTCACGCAAAGCTCAACCTTGACCACCGCGCCGTCGAAACTTGAGCCGTGCACGGAGTCGGCAAACGTTTCGCCAATGTCCGGACGGTCGATGTACTTGATCTTCAGCTGCGGCTTCTTATCCATTGTTTTCTCGTTGATGTTGATAGTTATGCCACGCACCGCTACGACGACACGTCAATGCCATGCGTAAATCCCAGCAGTCAGCTCTGAGACGTGGAGCAACGCTGAACCTGTCGTGCGGAATGTCGATACTCAAGTCACTAATTCGAGAATCGCGGACATTCATGTGTGGGAGACCTCTGGCATTGGATTGCAAATGCGGCGCGCGAGATGAGTGATCTCCGATTGCGGAGAGGGACTTTTCCCGCAAATCGGAGTCATTAAAAGGCAATTGACGGAACGATAGGATGCTGCGGGAGGTAACTCCCCCATCAATGTTCCAGGTGTCCTGACGGCTCAGGTTTGACTTCTGAACTGTAACCGCCGCGGAGACGCTCATAGATTGCGTGCTTTATGTCGAAATGTGTTCTGATTTAAGAGGTAGTAAGCTCAGTTTACATATCGGGGGCGCTATGAGAATCGCGATCGGCGGGCTGGGGATCTTTGTAGCTGTGTTGGTAACAGCATGCGCAGGCCTGCCTGCTGGCGAGGCAATGGCTCCGCCAGAAGGCCTCATTCTGTTTCCTGACAGCACTGCACGTGCACAGGACCGCGCTAGATATTTCGGGGCGGAGTTTGAGCGCATCCTTGAGCGTCGGCGCCTAATGGGGCTGACGAATTCGCAGCAATCAGCTGCTCCCGGCTCAGTTATTGGCCTAGCGATGTCCGGTGGCGGCATCCGTTCGAATGCCTATCACTTGGGACTCTTAGCAGGTCTCCAAGAGGAAAAGATCGGCGGACATTCGGCGCTCGATCGGGTGGACTACCTCTCATCCGTTAGTGGCGGTAGTTGGGCAAATCTCGGATTCTGGGCATGGCCGGGAGGTCTCGATTCGTTGGTCGCGTGCTTGAACACTGCAGCTGAAGTTGGCATTGCAAACGCACCACCGACCTGCGCCGTGGCAGTCAAGATGCTACGCACGAAGCAGGACGTCACACTGTTTTCCCGCCCTGGGCACCAGAGAAAAAGAGACTGGAAGGCAGACATCGAAGCCTCGATGACGGGAGGAGGCGAGTGCGATCTCAATTTTGACGAGCCCATTCCGGATAGTTGCGCGGCAAGCTTTGCCATTAAACCGTATCCGATTTTCAATTCGACGCATTCGGCTGTTTCGGAACAAGCATCGGTCGATAACATCCCGTTTCAGACAACGCCAGGGGGTGTCACCGCTATCGCGGACGAAGGGTCACGATACGCCGCAGGGTCATCCGCTCCCAGAGGGCCTGTTGGATTTTCACTGAATTTTAAATCGCCTGCACCGCATTGGCGGTGGAGAAAATTCTTCTCCAACCTGTTCCCCGGCGGGAGTGATGGAAATCTAAATGGCTCTTCTATGTCTCTGGCAGCCGCGCATTCTTCGGGTGTAGTGAAAGGACCCGGAATCGGACTGCTGCTGGAATATTTTCTTAACATCCAGACGGCCCGCGATTTAGATGACCTCCGCTTGAGGAATAAGTACAAGCTTTCGGATGGAGGAAAGTCAGATAACACGGGAGCCGTACCGCTTGTCGAACGCCGTGTCGATCTCCTTGTCGTCTCTCACATGGGTAAGGA
>JALYJV010000188.1 GCA_030775105.1 Pseudomonadota bacterium
CGATACACCGGCTTCGCCGGCACTCGACACGAACGGGGTATTGTTTCGAGCTTCGTCGAAGCCATTCTCTCTCAGGCTTGGAGACCCCCATGTTCGTCATCGAAAAGACCGTAGACATCAACGCCCCGGCTTCCGTGGTCTGGGAAGTCATCAGCGACCTCAAGCGCTATCCGGAATGGAATCCGTTCTGCGTCAAGTGCGAGTCGACGCTGAAGCCCGGCGAGCCGATCGACATGACGGTAAAGCTGATGGCCAAGCCGCAGCAGCAGCGCGAGTGGATGCTTGAGTTCGACGAAGGCCGGCGCTTCGCCTACCAGATGAAGCCGGTGCCCGGCGGCACGCTGTCCAGCTTCCGTTCGCATGACATCGAAGCGCTGACGCCGGTTCGCTCGCGCTACCGCTCGTACTTCTTCCTCAAGGGCTGGCTGCGCTTCGTCGTGCTCGGCCTGTTCCAGTCCAAGCTTGAGCAGGGCTTCGCCGGCATGACCGACGGCGTCAAGGCGCGTGCCGAAAAGCTGTGGGCGCAGAGGCAGCCCAAGAAGTAAGCTCTCGCCCATGAACGTGGGCGACTACGCACAGAAGCTGCTGGCCGAATTACGCGCGACGCCGACGCGGCCGCTGCATGCCGTCGACGAGCATCCGGCGCTGTCGTGGGCACGCAGCGGCCTGATGACCTTGACCGGCAACGCGGATGGGCCGCCGCTGCTGTGCCCGGTTCCGCTCGGCACCGCTGCCGATGGCGCGCTCGCCGCACTCGCTGCCCTGGCGCCCGCCGGCGTTTTCGACGATCTGCGCGGCAGTGCGCTGCTGACCGAGCGCGCGGTGCTCAATGCACATCAGCGCCGCGGCAACATCTCTCCCGGCGGCGCCTGCCGGATATTCCGGACTGTCGATGGTGCTGTCGCGCTCAACCTGGCACGCGACGACGACTGGGCCTTGCTGCCGGCGCTGTTCGAGGTCGATACCGTTACCGACGAAGACGCGCTTGCGGCACTGCTCGCCAAGAGCACGATGCACGACAGCGTCGAGCGCGGGCGACTGCTGGGCCTGCCGATTTGCCCGGTCGTGCCGCCGCCATCGCGCCCGACACCTTGGCTGCAGACCTCGTTCCCCCTCTCCCCTTGCGGGAGAGGGTTCTTGGCCCAGGCGAGGACTGACTCAACGTCAGTCCGAGCTAAGCCAAGAACGGGAGAGGGGGCGGCTCCCGTCGTCGTTGACCTGTCGTCGCTGTGGGCCGGACCGCTGTGCAGTCACCTGCTGCAGCGCTGCGGTGCGAACGTGATCAAGGTCGAGAGCGAGACCCGCCCGGACGGCGCACGGCGTGGTTCGGCGGCGTTCTACGATCTGCTCAACGCCGGCAAGCGCAGCGTTGCACTCGACCTGACATCGTCGCAGAGGCGTGCGCAGCTGCGTGCGCTGCTGCTGCGCGCAGACATCGTCATCGAAGCCTCTCGGCCGCGCGCATTGCGCCAGATGGGCATCGATGCCGACGAACTACTGCGTGAGCGTCCCGGACTTACCTGGATCAGCCTGACCGGCTACGGCCGTGCCCAGCCGCAGGCGAACTGGCTTGCTTATGGAGACGACGCTGGCGTTGCTGCGGGCCTGAGCTGGCTGATGCAGAAAGTCACAGGCGAAGCAGCGTTCGTCGGTGACGCGATTGCCGATCCGATCACCGGCATTCACGCCGCGCTCGCGGCTTGGGCGAGCTGGCGCGCAGGAGGAAGCCGCATGATCGCGCTGGCGCTGGTCGATGTGCTGCGCCATGTCATCGCCTACGAAGCGCCTGTCGATGCGGATGGTTGGCGTGTGCGTCACGCCGACTGGACTCGTATTGCGACCGAGGCGGGTATCCGTTCGACCGCCGCCCGCGCTGCATCGGGCACTGCCGCTGCATTGGGCGCAGACACCGCCGCCGTATTGAGCGAGTTCGCGATTCCATGCTGATCCGCCGCGCAGAGCTCGCAGCCGAAGAGCTCGCGGATGTTCGCGTGCGCGATCGGCGCATCGTCGAAATCGGCGCTGCGCTCGCAGCCGCGCCGGACGAGGAAGTGATCGATGCCTCTGGCGCGGCGCTGTTGCCGGGCCTGCACGATCACCATCTGCATCTGCGTGCGCTGGCCGCGTCGCTCGCCTCCGTGCGCTGCGGACCTCCGCAGGTTGCGGACGAAGCGGCGCTGGCTGCGGCGCTGCGTGCGGCCGATGCAAAGCTTGCAGCAGATACATGGCTGCGCGGCATCGGCTACCACGAGTCCGTTGCCGGCGAGCTCGATCGCGACTGGCTCGATGCGGCCGTGCCGGATCGCCCGCTGCGCGTGCAGCATCGCAGCGGCCGGCTGTGGATACTCAACTCGGCCGCGTTGGAGCAGATCGCTGCTGATGATGCTGCGCCTCTGGAACGCAAGGCAGGACGCTACACCGGGCGTCTTTACGATGCCGATGACTGGCTGCGCCGGCACATCGTCACTGCGCCCATATCACTGCACGATGCCAGCCGCCTGCTCGCGCGCCACGGCGTGACCGGCGTGACCGACACAACGCATCACAACGACGCGGCCGCGCTGCAGGGTTTTGCCGACGCGCAGGCGCGCGGCGAACTGCTGCAGACCGTACGTGCCATGGGTGGGGCGTCGCTCGACACCTGCAATACGACATGGCCACGCGTGCAGCGCGGCGAGCACAAGTTTCACCTGCACGAGCACGAGTTGCCGGATTTCGCGGAACTCGTTGCCGCGATCCGCTGCAGCCATAAACATGGCCGTTGCGTCGCATTTCACTGCGTGACGCGTACGGAACTGGTG
>JALYJV010000189.1 GCA_030775105.1 Pseudomonadota bacterium
TTGCTGAGGAGCGACTGGAGCATTTTCGGTTTGTTCGGATACATAAGCTCCGTTCGCATCGAGTGCCTGCGAAGCAGGTGTATCGAGATGCCGCTGCTGCGGCGCTGGTGTCTCGATACATTGCGCGTAAGCGCGCGCCACTCGACACGAACGGGGTGGTGAAAACACTAAAACCAAAAGCGCTCTAGCCGCGACGTCCACTACGCGAGCTCAGAATTCGGTCCACTGCTCACCGCCCTTGTCGGCCACGACCGGCGAGTGCTTGCCGTTGTTGCCGTTGGCTGCGCGCTTGACGGCCAGCTGGGTGACCGGGGCCGATGACTTGAGTACCGGCCTGGCTGGCTGTCGCAGCGCCGGCTGGGCAACCGGGGATCTCGCGAATGCCTGGACATTGCTGGGCGGTGCCTCGCTCGCATCGAGCTTGAACTGGCTGACCGAATGGCTCAGGCCACCGGCCTGTTCTTCGAGCGAGCGCGCCGCGGCGCTGGCTTCTTCCACCAGGGCGGCGTTCTGCTGGGTCACTTCGTCCATCTGCGTGATGGTCTGGTTGACCTGCTCGATGCCCTGGCTCTGCTCCTGCGAGGCGGCGCTGATCTCGGCCATGATGTCAGTCACGCGCTTCACGCTGGTCACGATCTCTTCCATGGTCTTGCCGGCCTGCTCGACCAGTTTGGAACCGTTGCCGACCTTCTCGACCGAGTCGCCGATCAGGGTCTTGATCTCCTTCGCGGCACCGGCACTGCGCTGCGCCAGGCTGCGCACTTCGGCGGCGACGACCGCGAAGCCGCGGCCCTGTTCGCCGGCCCGCGCCGCTTCCACTGCAGCGTTGAGCGCCAGGATGTTGGTCTGGAACGCAATGCCGTCGATGACGCTGATGATGTCGACGATCTTCTTGCTCGACTCGTTGATTGCGCTCATGGTCGTGACCACTTCGCTGACCACCGAGCCGCCCTTGCGGGCCACCTCCGAAGCACCCATCGCAAGCTGGTTGGCCTGCTTGGCATTCTCGGCGTTCTGCTTGACCGTACTGGTCAGCTCTTCCATTGAGGACGCGGTTTCTTCCAGCGAGGCCGCCTGCTGCTCGGTACGCGCCGAGAGATCGGTATTGCCCGAGGAAATTTCCTTCGACGCGGTGTTGATCGTATCGGTGGCAGTCTTGATCTGCGTGATGATCTGAGTCAGCTGATCGACGGTCGCGTTGGCGTCATCGCGCATGCGGCCAAAGTCGCCGCTGTACTGACCGACCATCTTCTCGGTGAGGTTGCCCTGAGACAAGGCGCTGAGCACGCGCTGCACCTCGTTCACCGCCTGCTTCTGCTCGGTGATATCGGTGGCGTACTTGACGACCTTGAACGGCTTGCCGTTCATGTCCATGATCGGGTTGTAGCTGGCCTGGATCCAGATCTCCTTGCCGCCCTTGCCGATGCGCTTGTACTGGCCGGCGTCGTATTCGCCGCGGCCGAGCTTTTCCCAGAACAGGCGGTATTCGTTGCTCGCGCGGTAGCTGGGTTCGGCGAACATCGAGTGATGTTGTCCGCGGATTTCATCGAGCGCATAGCCCAGCGTCGCGAGAAAGTTCTCGTTCGCGTGGGTGATCCTGCCGTCGAGCGTGAACTCGATGACCGCCTGTGCCTTGGAAATGGCCGCCAGCTGGCCTTCATAGTCGGCGCTGCGGACCTTCTGTGCGGTGATGTCGGTCGCGTACTTGACGACCTTGAACGGCTTGCCGTTCATGTCCAGGATCGGGTTGTAGCTCGCCTGGATCCAGACTTCCTTGCCGCCCTTGCCGAAGCGCCTGTACTCGCCGGCATCGTATTCACCGCGTCCGAGCTTCTCCCAGAACTGGCGGTATTCGGCGCTGGCGCGATAGCCCGGGTCGACAAACATCGAATGGTGCTGGCCGCGGATCTCGTCGAGGCTGTAGCCGACCGTCGCGAGGAAGTTCTCGTTGGCGGAGGTGATCTTGCCGTCGAGCGTGAACTCGATGACCGCCTGCGCCTTCGAGATCGCCAGAAGCTGGCCGCCGACGTCCGCCGAATGCAGCTTCGCAGCGGTGATGTTGGTCGCGTACTTGACGACCTTGAACGGCTTGCCGTGGGCATCGAAGATCGGGTTGTAGCTCGCCTCGATCCAGATTTCCTTGCCGCCCTTGCCGTAGCGCTTGTACTGGCCGGCATCGAACTCACCGCGGCCGAGCTTGTCCCAGAACGCGCGGTACTCGGCGCTGCTCCGGTAGACCGGATCGACAAACATCGAATGATGCTGGCCGCGGATCTCGTCCAGCGAGTAGCCAACCGTGTTCAGGAAGTTGTCGTTGGCCGTGATGATCGTGCCATCGACGTGGAACTCGATCACGGCCTGCGAACGATTGATCGCGGCGATCTGGCCTTCCATGTCCGCGCGCAGTGCCGCGCTGGAGCCGGCCGACTTCGCCGCCACGGCCTTGCCCTTGACCGGCTTGCGTGACTTGGCGGACTTCACCGGCTTGGCCGATGACTTCGACTTGGCGGACTTGACCGGCTTTGCGGATTTGGCAGTTTTCATGGCGGGACGGCCTGTGTTGGAAGCGGATTTGGTTGGGGTCTTGGCGTGCGGCTTGGCAGCGGATTTCGAGGTGCGCATGGTCTTGTCTACTGCAGTGCCTGCGCGTGGCTATCCATCAGTGCCATGTCGGCACCGGACATCAGCTTCTCGATGTCCACCAGAATCAACATGCGCTCATCGAGCGTGCCGAGTCCGGTGATGTAACGGGTATTCAGGGCGGCGCCGAACTCCGGCGCCGGACGGATCTGGTCAGGCAGCAACTGCATGACGTCGGAAACACCGTCGACAACCATGCCGACGACGCGCCGCGCGATGTTGAGGATGATCATCACGGTGAAGTCGTTGTAGTCGGCGCGACCGAGCTTGAACTTGATGCGCATGTCGACGACCGGCACGATCGTGCCGCGCAGGTTGATCACGCCCTTGATGAAGTCGGGCGCGTCCGGAATCTTGGTCACGGTGTCATAGCCGCGGATTTCCTGGACCTTGAGGATGTCGACGCCATACTCCTCGTCGCCGAGCGTGAAGGTCAGGAATTCGTTGGGCGGCGCGCCGTTGCCGGCGTTGCGTGGATCGGTGGCGGTGGTGGCGATGGTCATGCGTTTTTCCTTGAATCAATGCATCAGGCTGCAAGTGCCACACTGCTCTGCGAGAACAGGCGGACCAATCCAGAGACGTCGAGAATCAGCGACACGCGACCGTCGCCGAGAATGGTGGCGCCGGAAACCCCGCGCACACGGCGGTAGTTCGCTTCCAGGCTCTTGATGACCACCTGCTGCTGGCCGACCAGTTCGTCGATCTGCACGGCGACCTTGCGACCCTCGCCTTCGACGATGACCACGATCGACTCCTGCGGCGGCTTGCGTTCGCCCGGCAGGCCGAACCATTCGCGCAGATCGATCAGCGGCAGGTATTCGTTGCGAACGCGGATCACGCTGCCGGCATCAGCAACGCGCTTGATCTGATCCGCCTTCGGCTGCAGCGACTCAAGCACCGACGACAGCGGCAGGATGAAGACCTCGCCGGCCACATCCACCGACATGCCGTCGAGGATCGCCAGCGTCAGCGGCAGGCGGATACTGACCTTCATGCCGCGACCCGGCTGGGTCGTGATGTCGACCTGGCCGCCGACCGCCATGATGTTCTTCTTGACCACGTCCATGCCGACACCGCGGCCGGACACGTCGGTCACTTCGGCGGCGGTCGAGAAGCCCGGCGCGAAGATCAGCTGCCAGACTTCGGCGTCGCTGATCGAATCCGCAACTTCGATGCCGCGCTCGCGCGCCTTGGCGATCAGGCGTTCGCGATCGAGTCCGCGGCCGTCGTCGGCGACTTCGATCAGGATGTTGCCGCCCTGATGTGCAGCAGACAGGCGTATCGTCCCGCACGGGTCCTTGCCCGCCGCGATGCGCACCTCCGGCGGCTCCAGCCCATGATCGAGCGCATTGCGCACGAGATGATTGAGCGGATCGGCAATCCGTTCGATGACGGACTTGTCGAGTTCGGTGTTCTCGCCGGCGGTCGCCAGGCGCACCTGCTTGCCGAGTTTCGCCGACAGATCGCGAACCACGCGTGGAAAGCGGCTGAAGACGAAATCCATCGGCAGCATGCGCGTCAGCATCACGGCTTCCTGCAGCATCCGCGTGTTGCGGTCGAGCTGCGACAGGCCCTGCAGCATTCTTTCGTTCTGTACCGGATCGAGCTGCCCGGCCTGCTGCATCAGCATCGCCTGGGTGATGACCAGCTCGCCGACCAGATTGATCAGCGCATCGATCTTCTCCGTGCTGACACGGATCGAACCGCCCGCGCTCTGCCGGTCCGCGCCACCTTCGACGACGCTGAGCTTGGCACCGCCAACCACTGGTTGCGGCTGATCGTTGGCCGGCGTTTCTGCAACCGCGCTGCCGCTGGCAGGAACGACCTCAGAAGCCGCAACGGTCAGCGGCTCAATCTCAAGCAGGCATTCATCCTCGACCCATGCAAACAGATCGCGAACCTGCGCCTGCGTCGCCTTTCCCTTGAGCCGGATGGTCCAGGCTAGATAGCACAGGTCGGGCTCGGCATTGCGCAGGCCCGGCAGGCGCCCGCTGTCACAGGACACTTCGGCATCGCCGAGGCCAGACAATTCGCGCAGGATGCACAGCGGATCGTTGCCGCTGGCAAAGAGTTCGGGTTTGGGCGTGAAGCGGATCAGCCAACCGCCGGCTGCCAGGACCGGCTCGCGGACAAGCGTCTTGGCGGCAGCCGCGAGACCGAGGCAGGCTTCCAGGTCGCGTTCCACTTCGGCTGCAACGGCAGGATCGAACTCGCCGCCGTCCGACGCCGCCTTGAGCATCGCGCGCTCGACATCGACTGCGCGCAGCAACAAATCGACATCGGCCTGGGAAATGCTGTGCTTGCCGCTGCGTACGCGATCGAGCAGGGTTTCGACGTGATGCGTGAATGCCGCAATCGCGGAAAAGCCGAACGTGCCGGCGCCACCCTTGATCGAGTGTGCGGCACGGAAGATCGTGTTGACGGTTTCTGCGTCCGTGCCGCCGACGTTGAACGTCAGCAGCGCAGACTCCATCGCATCGAGACCTTCGAAACTTTCGTCGAAGAAGGTGCGATGGAAACGGCTTAGATCCATCGACATAAATGGATTCCCTAGCCGACGACGCGCTGGACCGTAGCGATGAGCTGCTCCGGATTGAAAGGCTTGACCAGCCAGCCGGTGGCACCTGCCGATTTGCCTTCAGCCTTCTTGTCGGCACCGGATTCGGTGGTCAGCACCAGCAGTGGCGTGTATTTGTAATCCTGCAGCTGGCGCAGCTCGCGCACCAGTGTGATGCCATCCATGTTCGGCATGTTCACGTCACACAGGACGAGGCCGAACTTCTCTCGCTTGGCGAGATTCAATGCAGCGACACCATCCTCGGCCTCGGCCACGTCGTAGCCGGCGTCCTTGAGGGTGTAGCTGACCATCTGCCGCATCGAAGCAGAATCGTCGACTGCCAGTATCCGAACGCTCATGCGTGTTCCCGCGACAGTTGCAGCAAGGTGGTGACGCCGAGCAGCGCCGCAGCGCTTCTCAGTGCCTCGGACGGATGCAACCAGCGGGTTTCGCGACCGGTGTTGCGGCGGTCCTGGCAGAACATGCAGAACAACTGCAGCGCAGCGGTGTGAACGCGCGCCACATCGGCGGCATCCAGAACGACCGTCTGCTCGTCATCCACATGGCTGAGCAGTTGCTCATACGTGACGCTCGCGTTCTCGATACCCAGTTCCGCAGGCAGGTGAACGTGATGAGGGCCTTCGGACAACTGGGAATCCTGCGACATGGCTGCGCTCCGCGGTTTGATGGTTGTTGGCATCAATTGCTCTGGTGCAAACATCGGTCCCGTTGGGCCTGTTACGGGCGGAGGCGATGTAGTCCAAAGTCGATAGCGGATGAACGCGGTGTTCGGGCCGTCAAACGGTACGGAGCGGGCTGACGCGCCGCTCAGGCGGTGAATCGGAGGCCGTCGATCAGTGGGTCTGGACCGGGCGGCGTCAGTAAATGGTCATCTTTCGGCAGCCGCACGCTGGCGGCGATGCCGGGGATGGGGCCACTCGGAAACAAGAAGAGGACAAAGCCCCGCACGAGGTCGCGAAATCGAACACGTCCTCGACCCGGCCCGCTCACCTCAAACTCAGCCTGCATCGGGACTTTCACTGTCGAGCCCCTCTTGCTTCATGACGCCAAGCACAACCAGACGATACGTGCTTTCACGCGCACCATCGTCAAACGGGCGCAAATATGCCCTTCATCGCTCCCACCAGCAGCACGGCGAACCCGCCAATCTCGGCGACAACCAGCAACCACATCGAAGCTCTCACCAGCCCCTTCGGCAGTGTGGAGCGGCCGAGCACATGCGGCTCCCGAAGCTGGTTGTCGGTGTCGCGCAGCCAGCCGTGCACGGCATACATGAACACGGCTTCCGCAAAGAACAAGATCGGCGCCAGCGTGGCCCAGAAATCAACCGCTGGAGACCAGACCGACAGTTCCACGAACTTGGCCAGCACCAGACAGGCGAAGCTGTACATCAGCGCCGCGCGGTGGCACACGTCCACATAGACCGGCGCTTGCGCATTGGGGCTCCGTGCGATGCAGACATACTTCCACACGCCGGTCAGCAGGCCGGTGAGGAAGAACACTCCGCAGGAAACCAGTGCCAGTTTGAGTGCCGGTTCCATATGAACTCCGAGTGATTGATTGTTGGGTTGATACCCTGTCAAAGCCGGGAGCATCGCCCTTGGGCGAAATGTCCATCCATGTCTCCGGACTATATTGTTACCTATGTTCCCGGTCGCTCACGCCATCTACTCCGGTACATAGCCAGCTTCGCGTTGATGTCGTACTGAAAGCACAAGCACCGTGTCCTGCTCCAGCTCATAGCTGTACAGCGCAATATAGCCAGACTTGCCACGAGAAATAACGAGCTCTCTTAGCCCCTGCTCTGCGGAGCGCCCGATCAGGGGGTGATTCTCAAGGATTTGCACAGCCTCGGCGATGAGATCCACCGTTTCCAGCGCGGCGGCTGGCTCAGCCTGCAGGAGAAAATCGGTGAGCCGGGCGAGATCAGAGAGCGCTCGCCCGGCGTAGATTACGCGCGCCAAGTCTTCGCCCTTGGCTTTGGGGCGGACTTACCCAGAGCCCGAGCTCGCAGGTAAGCATGTACCTCCTCAGCCGCATGCCCCTTGCCAGATTTAACTGCTTCTTTTCTTGAAGCAACAGCGTCAGCGACGAACTGCGCTCGCCGCTCCGCATTTGTGGCTGCGGCACGAATGGCATCAACCATAAATGCATGTGGTGTGACGCCTTGCTGCTTTGCAGCCGCAGCAGCAAGCTGCTTTACGTCTTCAGGAAGCTTCAGTGATGTCGTGGACACGTCCGGGCACTCCAGGTACGGTGTCACCATGGTAACACCCGACAATCGATCGGAGCAATTCGGCCTCTTGTGTCGCCCAACGAGGCTGTAGAAAACAGCCGTAGACACACTCAGCAGTCACCGTTTCGGTTTCCCTGCCATTGTTGAATGATCTCGGACGTGCCCGATTTGATCACACCCTTGCCCGTAATCGATGTTCCCGATGCCGTGTACTCAAATGCGCCACTCACACCCTTATTATCGGGGCACACCATGTCGTAACGCGTGATATTTCCAGATCGCCGCCAATTCTCGTAACGGCATGAGCTCTTTTCATTGTCATTTACCCAGGCGACGCCGTATTTCGCTTCTTCTTCCGTAAGGCAGATCGACTGCGTTACTGCGCCCAGCGGGAATGGGACGCCCGGAATGACGGTCTTCATTGTGTATTTCCACTTTCCGGGCTTTACGGCGCCTTCGTTCGGTCCGGCAAAGCTGGGACTGCAAGCGATCAGCAGGAAAATGGCGAGGGTTCGCATCACTTTTGTTCTCCTATGACGCACAACGAGAGTGAAAAAAGAGGTCGCGACCATCGGCGCACTGATCGAGATCATGAACAAGCACGCGCGACAGTTCGCTGAATCTGCGTCCGATTTTCTGAATCCTATTTGAGGAAGCTGTCGCGAACATTCTTTGTGATTTTCGCTCGTAATCGCCTGACCGTCTGAGTTTTTCTACAGCCTCAACGAGAGTCTAGAAAAAGTCCGGGCCTCCCGGCGGAACCTGTTAAACCGCCAGAATCACTCGCGACAGTTCGCTCAAAGTGCGCTCGACAATCTGAGCGGCGTTTGAGGCAGCTGTCGTGTTCATCGTTTCGCTTATCGGCATCGTTGCGGACCTTTTTCTACAGCCTCAACGCCTAGGTTAAGCCACGGCTTTGACGCCCGAAGTGTTAGTTCAGGGTGTCCACTAAAGCGTAGGAACCATCGCGTCCGCTCCAGCGATTTGTTAGGCGTCATTACCGAGCGGCCCTGACCACACATACGTCTTTGACCCAAACAATGCCCTTGAAGCGAGCCCGCGCGACCGGCCATCTCTGACTTTCGTTCCGCCCCCGCCCAGATGACTACCGTACATCTCGATGCGATCCGCGAAAAGGGCATCCAAGAAACCCACTAGGGCCTGGCTGATGCGAGTGTCGCGTTCAGATTCAGAGATCCCTTGATCGTAGTTGCCGAAGTGAGAATGGGTAAAGTTGCCGACCACTACAGTGAGTTCATCACCGTCGTCGTAGATTTCGATGTCACCCACTTCAGGGTGGATAGCTGGAAATACTGCGAACGGAGCCGCCGCAGGATGGGACTGCAATCCCTTGTCCGAGAAGTGCGCAGCGAGCTCAGATAGAACCTGTACTTCTAGCGAAGACGCCATGACGCCTAACGAGAGTGTAGAAAAAGTCCGGGCCTCCCAGAGGAGCCGTTAAAACCGCCAACAAGTACTCGCGACAGTTCGCTCAAAGTGCGCTCGAAAATCTGAACGGCGATTGAGGCGACTGTCGTGGTCAACTTTTCGTTTGTCGGCATGGTGGCGGACCTTTTTCTACAGCCTCAACGCCCGAATTAACCCGCGTGGCCGCCGAAGGCGGACACGTCGGGGTTGAATGAATGGTTAGCTGCGCTTCGCTTGCTCACAACCGTTCGCCGCACCACATGCACCCCTCGCGTTTCTTTGCAACTGTTCTTCCGCAGCCGCTGCACGTGACCGACGCCTTGGGATCATACTTCCCATCCTGCCTTCCGTCTCGAAGATCAATATCAAGCATGCGCGCCTTGATCTGATCTTCTGAGACGCCGGACGAGCGCTCTAATTCTTCAACAAGAGCTCGGCACAGAAGGGATAATGTTTCTATGCGCTTTTCTAGTTCATCTACGCGCCTGAGCGCAGACTTTGCGTCAAAGCCGGCTTCAGATGAGCGCTTTGAGTTATCAGCGATCTGCTTCTGCTGAAACCAATCCCACAAGTTGCTCATAAGTTCTCCCAGCAGCTAACGCTAACTAGATATCACTTTGACGTATAAGCTGACCACGTATTTCGTAAATTATGGAATCGCGCATGGACTCGGTCCTCCCCCTAGGCTCCGGGACAGCATAGGAGCTGCGGTCGCGCTTTGCGAGTGGCTGCGGCGGCGCCCGTCGCTGGCATAGGTTCGTAACGGCCCCGTCGGAAACGCCGACCATCCCGGCTCCGCTGTGCGGAGCCGGGCTACCGGATCAGGCCAGAAACCGCAAACCGTCGAGCAGGGATTCCGGATCGAGCAGTGTCAGCAGGCGATCATTGCGACTGAACAGACCCAGCGCGCGTGCCGAGCCATCGGCATCGCCGACGCGAGGAGCGGGCTTGATTGCGGCGGTGGGCAGTTTGAGGACTTCGGCGACGCTGTCGACGCAGAGGCCAAACAGTTCGCCGCCGAGATTGAGCACGATGATGCAGTACTTTGCCTCCAGATCTCCTCTTCCGGCACGAACCTGACTGCGATTCAAACAGGTCCGCAGGTCAAGCACGGTGACGACGCTGCCGCGCAGGTTGATCACGCCTACGACGACTGCGCTTGTTCCCGGAACCGGCTCGACTGGAATTCCATTGAGGACTTCCTGCACCCGCTCGATCGGCAGGCCGTAACCCTGCTCGCCGACCGCGAAGCAGACCCAGCTCGACAAGCGATCTTCGTTGCGTCGCGCTTCGAAGTAGCGGTCTTCCGAACGGACCCGATTCTGTGCGCTCACGGCATCGCTCCCTGGATCAGGCTCATGGTGCCGGTAGGCACGACAATCGTGTCGACGTGACCGCCCGGTCCGATCACCGTCGCGATCTCCTCGTCGGCCTGCAGCTCGGACGCCGCGACCGGCGGCTCTTCCTTGAGCGCCGGATCATCCGAATGCGCCATCACGACGATGACGACGCGGCGGTTGCGGTTGCGGCCGGCGGCATCGTCGTTCGCCACGGTGGGGCGGTACTCGCCCAGGCCGATCACGGTCATGCGCTGCGGCTCAACACCGGAACCCATGAACAGGTGAACGA